>DATKUS010000174.1:0-5697 GCA_035530535.1 Bacteroidales bacterium | reverse complement strand
AGGATTGAGGCAAAACAGAAGAATTAACAAGCTGCTCAATAACTTATGAATACTATGAAGAAAAGTGCACTGGGAAAGGGTCTCGGCGCCCTTATTGATGGTGTTGAGAAGGAGGTCCTTGAAAGGAAGGTTGAAGCTAATCTCCAGATAGCCATAAACGCAATAGAGAACAATCCTTTTCAGCCACGCTCACGGTTTGATGTCCAGGCCCTGGAGGAGCTGGCTGCATCAATCAGGCAGGTAGGCATCGTCCAGCCACTTACTGTCCGGGAAATAGGGGATAACCGGTACCAGCTTATTGCCGGTGAGCGCCGTTTACGGGCTGCACGTATGGCCGGACTGACGCATGTGCCCGCCTACATTCGTACCGCTGATGATACAGCCATGCTTGAAATGGCCCTCGTTGAGAACATTCAGCGTGAGGACCTTGACGCCGTGGAGGTAGCCATAAGCTACCAGCGGCTGATAGAAGAATGCAGCCTTACCCAGGAACAGCTAAGTGACAGGGTGGGAAAACAGCGCTCAACAGTCTCAAACTACCTGAGGCTCCTTCGCCTTCCGGCTGAGATACAGCTGGGCATAAGGAATAAAAGCCTGTCAATGGGCCATGCCCGCACCCTCGTGAACATTGAAGACCCCCAGAAACAGATAAACGTCTTCTATCATATAATTGAGGAAGATCTGTCAGTCAGGGCCACAGAAGAACTTGTGAGGCATATTCAGAGCGAAGCTTCAAAAGATCCTGCAAAAAGTGATAAAAGAAGAAAACTCACCAGGGAATATGAGGAGCTATCAGACCAGCTGACAAAACTGTTTGCAGCAGAGGTACAGTTCCGCATCAATGAAAAGGGCCGTGGCAAAATTGTAATACCGTTCGAGAACAGCGATGAGATGGAGCGCATAATAGGACTGTTGGACAAACTGAATGGTTAAATAATTATCTTTACCGGCAAACGCAAATGCTTTTGCCCTTTGAACCTGTTAATTAAGATAGCGGTTTTATTGTTTTTCTTTTGTACGGCTAATTTTCCCGTACAGTCACAGGATACCATTCCGGCTGCCCCAGGCAGGAAAAAAGTTCACACTCTCAAACCGGTAAAATCAACAATGTATGCCGCTGCCCTTCCCGGCCTGGGACAGATATACAACAGGGCATACTGGAAGGTCCCGATAGTCTATAGCGGGTTTGCCGCACTTGTCTACTCAGTCTCTTTTAATACGAGTAACTACAATATGTTTATCAGTGCTTACCAGGATTTTATTGACCTGATCCCCGAAACAGACAGCTACCTTGACATTAAGGGATTCGCCAATCTTGATCCCCTGCAGTATGACCCGGTGCTCCACCCCACTACCTATAACCCTTCCACGGCAGGATGGGTAAAAACCCAACTACTGAATGGTGTGGACTATTACCGGAAATACCGTGACCTTTCATATATTGGAATTGTGGCATGGTACCTGGTGACTATAATTGACGCCAACGTTGATGCCAGCCTCTTTGATTACGATATAAGTGATGACCTTAATGCCACGGTAGCCCCTCTGATACTTAGTGCAACAGGACTATCACCCGGTGTCACCATTAAACTTGTAAAAACCTTTTGACAACTAAATCAATATGACCATCAGAAAGTTAGTTTTCGCTCTTGTCTTTATCCTATTACCGGCAGCTTTACATGCCGAGTATGATACGATTATAATTAGAAATGATGATTCCACGGAACGCATTGAACGTGATCTTGACAGCCTTCTCAATAACTGGTTTATCCGGATGACAGTGAATGAAGAGGACCTGTCTTTGTCAGGCCCCACCATTGCCGAGTTCTCTGACTCTGTTTATAAAGACCGCATTGGCAGGATAAATTCGTTAATCATTCTGCCGTATAACAATATTATCAGGAACCATATCCATGTTTATACTGAAAGGAAGATGGAGCAGTTCAGGGTGATGCTTGGACTGCAGGACTATTACTTTCCCATGATAGAAGATATTTTCGACTCTTATGGCCTGCCCGTGGAATTAAAATATATGGCAGTAATAGAGTCGGCTCTTAATCCTACCGCAGTAAGCAGGGCTGGAGCAACAGGATTGTGGCAGTTCATGTATAGCACCGGGAGGATGTATGGTCTCACAATAAACTCGGTTGTGGATGAAAGACGTGACCCGGTGAAGGCCACTCACGCTGCAGCAAAATACCTGCGGGACCTGTATGGCATTTATCACGACTGGATACTGGTCATTGCCGCATACAACTGCGGGCCGGGTAATGTTAACAAGGCAATCAGAAGATCAGGTAACCGGAAGGATTACTGGGAAATATATTACAGGCTTCCGCGCGAGACCCGCGGTTACATACCTCAGTTTGTGGCGGCCACATATGCAATGAATTATTATCGTGATCATAATATTATTCCTATTGCAGTCAATCTGCCGCTTGCTGTTGATACGGTGGTAGTGTCACAGGATATCCATCTTCAGCAGATATCAACGGTCCTGGATCTGTCAATGGATGAGCTGAGAGCCCTGAATCCGCAGTATCGTACAGGCTTTGTGCCGGGACGAAGCAAGGCGCAGGCTATAACCCTCCCTGTTGACCGTCTGGGAGACTTCATAACACTGATAGATACAATCACAGGTTTCAATAAGGCGCAATATCTTACCACTGTAAACCAGACATCAGCTCCCACACAGTCAACATACCTTCCGCCTGACGTCAAAGGAAAGACCAGGCTGACATATGAGGTCAGGGATGGAGATAACCTGGGTTATATTGCTGAATGGTACGGTGTGGGCCTCTCTGAGCTGAGATACTGGAATAATATTTACCGTAATACGATACGGATAGGACAGAAACTTGCATTATATATTGATCCTGCAAGAGCAGAACGATGCAGCCAGATAAACTCCATGAGTTTTGCGGAAAAGCAGAAGATGATTGGTAAAACTGCAACTGTAGCTGTCCCTGCTTCTTCAAGTTTCTCTGTTTTAGCCTCTTCACCGGCTGATTCAAGTTATGACTTTTACACGGTCAGATACGGAGACACAGTATGGGATATTGCTAAAAAGTTTGAGGGCATCACCGCAAGTGATATTCTTAAGCTCAACAACATATCAGATGCGTCGAAGATACAGGTGGGACAGAAGCTGAAGATTAGGAAAAGGAGCTGACTAAAAGATATATGCGTCCGGGACGGATTTTTCTGTTTCTACTTGCTGTAGTATTGGTGCTTTCTCTCCTCGTCATTCTGGTGAATCCTGAGAAAGTCCGTACTGCAGGTTCATTATTCAGGGAGAGCAATGACACAGCTGCCATTGCATTAAGCGATACTCTTGATTTAATTCCTGTTGCAGCTACCGTTCCACTGGTAACAGTGGCTGATAGCATTCATCAGGTTACTGTTGCAGATTCTACTCGCTGTGATAGTGTAACAGAGGCCATTCACCGTGATACAGTTGTAGTTGAAACGGATGAGGAGCCGGTAGAGATTTCCAGCGGTAATTCCTTTTATCCGGGTGATGCAATAAGAGATTCCCTGTCTGCCGGTAAGCAGGTAAGAATAATCTTTTACGGTGATTCTCAGCTTGAGGGTGACAGGATAACTTCTCAGCTGAGGCAACTTATGAGAGGCTACGGTGGCGGCTCCGGTCCGGGGCTGATATCACCGTTAATGCCAGTCCTCTACACCCGGTCATTTGTTGTAAAACCTTCTTCGAACTGGACACGGTACACCCTTCTTGACTACAAGAAGGGGATACTGCCGCACAACAGACTCGGCCCCATGCTCTCATTATCACGGTTCACAAAACCGGGTGAGACCCTTATGGCTCCTTCAAAAGCCACTGTCAGGATAACCGCAGTGCCCGGTGCCGATGAAGCAGTGTCACGGTATGACCGGCTCAGGATACTCTACGGCAATAGCCATGATACAACATTGGTCAGGATTTATGCAGGAAGCACGCCGGTGGCCTTTGCTGTTCTGGAGACAGGTGACGGTCCTTTTGAGTACAGCACAAGACTCAAAAACATATCTGACCTGAATGTTGAGTTCAGCGGGAGAATGTCTCCTGACATATATGCTTTAAGCCTTGAAAGTGATACCGGTATTATAATTGACAATATTCCCATTCGCGGCAGCGCGGGACTTGAGTTTGTCATGACTGACAGTAAAGAATACGGCAAAGCTCTTGAAAAGCTTGACCCTGATCTTATTGTGATGCAGTACGGGTTGAATGTTGTCAAAAATGTCCGAAGTGAATACCATTACTATGAAGAGGGGCTGGTCAGGCAGATAGAGTATCTCAGGAAAGCCTCCGGAGGAGTGCCTGTGGTGCTTATCAGTCTGACTGACATGGCTCAGCAGAAAGGGGACTCGATCTCATCTTTCAGGAACATACCGGCCATTCGCGATGCCCAGAAAAGAGCTGCGGAGCGTACCGGAACAGTATTCTGGGATGCCTTGGAGACAATGGGAGGGGAGGGCTCAATAGTGAAATGGCATGATCATATTCCTGCACTGGCTTCCAAGGATCTCACCCACCTGTCAAACGCAGGAGCAGATACCATAGCCACCAGGATCTACGATGACCTTTTTATTCAGAAAGCCGTTTTACTCCCTGACGAGAAAACTGCATTGCCAGAGCCTTCAGAAGCTTCAGAAGACCCGGCCGAGACAAATTCATACGTAACAATACCGGTTTCCGCGGAGAAGAAAAAAGAGCGGTCCGGCCTGGCTATTCTGTCGCGTTTCAGGTATAATCCGCAGCAGTCTTTCATATTCACAACACCGGTTTTCTGGATCTTTTTTCTGGTTGTAATGGCAGGATTCGTCCTGCTCAGGAAAAGAAAGCAGATGTGCCACATCTGGCTGTTGCTGGTGAGCGTCTATTTCTACTACAAGGCGGGAGGACTCTTCTTCATTCTTCTGCTATTTACCAGTGTAACATCATATTTTACCGCCCTGCTTACAGGAAACGCTAAAGGCCATGGCATGAAGAAGTTGTGGCTTATACTGAACATTGTCATTCTTCTTGGGTTTTTGTCATATTTCAAATATTCCGGGTTCTTCACAGAGAGTCTTAATGCAATCCTGGGCACCTCCTTCAGAAGCTTTGATTTCTTTTCAGCATGGTCCAACTCATTGTTTGGCACTCGCTTCGATGTATCACAGATAGTACTCCCCGTTGGCATCTCCTTCTTCACTTTCCAGGCTCTGAGTTACAATATCGATGTTTACAGGGGAAAGATCGCACCTGTAACCAGTTTTATTGATTTTTCGTTTTATCTCACCTTTTTTCCGCAGCTTGTAGCGGGGCCTATTGTAAGAGCCTCAGAGTTTATTCCGCAGATGAAGGGAGATTACACAATCACCAGAAATGAGTTTGGGCACGGGCTGTTTCTCATATTACAGGGGCTTATTAAGAAGATGGTCATTTCTGATTTCATCTCCTCAGGGTTTGTTGACAGGGTATTTGATATGCCAGCCCTTTATTCGGGTTTTGAGAATCTCATGGCTGTATATGGCTACGGTCTTCAGATATACTGTGACTTTTCGGGGTACACTGACATTGCCATCGGAGTCGCTCTCCTTATGGGCTTCAGGCTGCCTCTCAACTTTAACTCGCCTTACAAGGCGGCCAATATTTCGGACTTCTGGAAGAGGTGGCATATATCGCTTTCAAGGTGGCTGAAAGAT
>DATKUS010000173.1:0-3986 GCA_035530535.1 Bacteroidales bacterium | reverse complement strand
TGCCGCACATCCTTTCAGCCATATCCTTCAATTCTTCTATTGTCAGCAGTGGCAGTCCCTTGCCCCTGACTGAATCAATAAGACCCTGTCTCCCTGGATTGATGGCAATACCTCTTTCAGTGATGATTACGTCTATCAGTTCTCCCGGTCCGCAAAGAGTAGTAACGCGGTCCACTATCACGGGGATCCGGTCGCGGAAAAGAGGTACCGGGATGATGACATTGCGGGCATGAAGACAGTTCTGCCATCCACCTATACCGTGCAGCAGCAGGCCGTCAGAATGCGTCACGACATTTCCATTGTAATTGATGTCGATCTCGGTGGCTCCCAGAATCATGATATCCATCATTGCTGTCAGGTTGCCCTTTGAATGAAAATTGTATGCATTAAAGACAGGATAGGGAATATGATTTGCATTTACTTCAATTGATCTCACAGAGTCAAGGTCAAATGCCTGGGCATCCAGGATATATCCCATCTGTCCCTCTTCCAGCATCTGTACCATATATTTTGTGCTGCCTCCGAAACCAAACCTGAATTTCCATCCTTTTTTTCGGAGTATTTCGTGAGCGTAAACGGCAATTGCAAGGCTGGTGCCTCCTGCACCTGCCTGCATCGTGGCGCCGTCATGCAATAATCCGGATTTTTCAAGAAATGAGGCAGTAAGTTCTGCAATGAGAAGCCTGTCAGGGCTTTTGGTGATCTGGGTAGTCCCTGAAACTATTTTTTCAGGTATTCCAATTTTGTCAACCACTACCACATAATCTACATAGTTGCCTTCTATCTCCATCGGGAAGCAGGGAAGATCCACCAGGTTGTCAGTCACGACAATTACCTTATCTGCATACAGGTAATCTGCCTTGGCATACCCCAGTACGCCTGTCGCTGAAGGTCCACCTGTGCCCCGGGCATTTCCGAAAGAGTCAGCCGCCGGTGCTGCCAGAACAGCTATATCGATTTTTACCTCACCATCCTGTATGGCCTGTACCCTTCCGCCATGAGAGCGGAGGACAGCCATACCTTTCATCTTTCCTTCCGAGACAAATCTTCCGAGAGGCCCGTTCATGCTGCCTTCAATATGATCTATTGTTCCGTCTTCAAGATATTCTATGACAGGGTCATTACATGGGAATGATGCCGAGGGAAGCCAGGTAAGCCCTCTGATGCCCAGGGAGGAGGCAATGTCAAATATCTTGTTGCTCACCAGGTCTCCATCACGAAGATGGTGATGGGTTGAGATTGTCATTCCGTCACTCAGACCACATTTTTCAAGGGCTTCCTGCAATGAGCCCAGTACCTTGTTGTTGTCATCAGGATAGTCAATGCAGGTGGAAATGGGAGGTCCGTACTTACGTCCATCCGGACGGTGTTTACCCACACCTTTGAAAGGCACTGCTTCTTTTCCATTGATCTCAACCGGAACGAGTCGGCCGGCAGCGTTTTCTATCATCTTCATGATTACAGCTTCTTAAAGACTATTATATTGTTTCTTCTTCTATCCACATCTCAGAAAGCAATCCCAGTTTCACGGCCAGGTTTATAGTTTTTTCAGCCCTTGCTACGACTGGGGGGTCTATCATCTTTGTTCCAAGTGACACAACTCCCAGGCCATTTTCCTGAGCTGCAGTGAAAGCCATCACTATCTTTTTGGCTTTGTCTATCTCATCGGATGAGGGTGAAAAACCCTTTCGAATAACTGCAATCTGCCGGGGATGAATGCATCCCATCCCTTCGAAACCCATAGCCTTGGATGAGAGAACATTAGTGAGGAGGCTTTCCATATCGCCCACATCGGAAAAGACTGAATCTATAGGCTGAATTCTGGCAGCTTTTGCGGCAACCACAATCCTGTTGCGGGCATATAGCGACTCAGCACCTTCCTTAGATCGCTGCACACCCAGGTCTGCAGTGTAATCTTCAAGCCCAATAGCCACTGCAACCACATTGGGTGTTGCCCTGGCGATATCAAAAGCTCTTTCAACACCCAGCGCACTTTCAATAATTGGCATAAGAAAGACAGGATGAGGATCCTTCTCACCCTCCATAACGGATATTATCTTCTTCTCAACAGCGATAAGTGTCTCAGGATCTTCACATTTAGGGACCAGCACAAGATGGACATTATGAGGTATCAGGTATTCCAGGTCCTCAAGGCCTCGCTCTCCCTGGTTTATGCGTACCATTCTTTCAGCACCGTAGAAGTCAACAGCACGAAGAGCATTTCTGACAAGGATGCGGGCTTCATCCTTCCTTGCAGGTGCTACAGAGTCTTCAAGGTCAAGTATCACGCCGTCAGGTGAGTGCAATCCGGCATTGAGGAACATACCGGGATTATTGCCGGGCAGATATAACCTTGAGAAACGAAACCTGCCCCTCTCCGATGAATAGCGATTCTCAGGAAGCATCTCCGGCAGGTATTCTGCAGAGGTTTTCAATAAGGCTCTGGCTGCAGCTTCAACCCTGGCAGCTATTACAAATGGTAAAGCACCTGAATCATCCACCAACATCTTTGCGTTTTTGATGCCGAAACGGTGTAAAAGGTCCCGGCATTGCTTTTCGATAGCAATGCCGTACATGCTTTTCACCTTTGATTTAATAGCCAGTTGCAAGCCGCCCGAATCGGTAAGTTCAAGAGTAACCTCGATATCAGATCTCACCTTTGGTCCGGCGTTTCCCGTTACACACTGTGTCATATCTGCTGTTTTACGTAGTTCTATACAAACTTAAATAAATATTCCTTCATTAAGTATGAGACAAGTCACTATCAGGCAGTTCAGGTGTCTTTGTCCGCAAACGAAGAATATGAAAAGACCGTCGTTGCCGGCGGTCTTCATTTCATTCTTACGGGCATCAGCCAAGGTAGCTCAGCAGTATCCCTGCAGCAATTGCAGAACCGATAACACCTGCAACATTTGGTCCCATAGCATGCATGAGCAGGTGATTTGTCTTGTCTGCCTTGAGTCCTTCCACCTCTGAAACGCGAGCACTGTCAGGTACGGCGGAGACTCCGGAGTTACCTATCAGCGGGTTGATCTTATCACCTGCAGAAAGGAAGACATTCATCAGCTTGGCAAAAAGCACTCCGCTCATTGTAGCAATTGCAAAGGCGCAAGCCCCCAGACCGAAGATCAGTACCGAATCTTTAGTCAGGAAAACGTTGGCCTGTGTTGATGCGCCGACCGTCAATCCAATCATTATTGTTACAATATCTATAAGAGATGTCCTTGCTGTTTCCGCGAGTCTCTTTGTGACGCCGGACTCCTTCAGGATGTTGCCGAAGAAGAGCATCCCCAGCAGTGGAAGTGCACTCGGTGAAATGAAACATGTAAGAAGCAGTCCAAAGATCGGAAAAAGTATCTTTTCTGTTTTTGTAACTACTCTCGGCGGTTTCATGCGGATAAGACGCTCCTTTTTAGTTGTCAGGGCCCTCATTATTGGCGGCTGGATTACAGGCACCAGAGCCATGTAAGAGTAAGCGGCAATAGCGATTGGCCCAATGAGATTCTTCACCGTGGTTCCGTCAGAAAGAATATTCACCCCGTTTGCGAGTCTTGAAGAGAGGAAAATGGCCGTTGGGCCATCAGCACCCCCGATGATGCCAATGGCTCCTGCTTCAGGTTTTGAAAACCCAAGTAGAATGGCACCCAAAAAAGTAATAAAAATACCAATCTGGGCGGCGGCTCCCAGGAGAAGGAGTCTTGGATTTGAAATCAGTGATGAAAAGTCGGTCATTGCCCCGATTCCAAGGAAGATCAGGGGTGGGTAGATCCCTTTTATTACGCCGAAATAGAGGTAGTTGAGAACACTTCCCTGCTGGTAAATACCAACCTGGAGGTTCATGCCTCCTCCAGTAAAGAAGGGTACGTTTCCTATCAGGATGCCTGTCCCGATGGGTATAAGAAGCAGTGGCTCATACTCATATTTTATTGCAAGAAAGATGAATATCAATCCTACCACTATCATGATCAGATTCCCTGAGGTAGCAT
>DATKUS010000172.1:0-17107 GCA_035530535.1 Bacteroidales bacterium | reverse complement strand
TGGACATAGGAGGCTTCGCCGTTGAAGGCAGATACTACAATCCTTCTTCCGCTGACCTCGATGAATGGAGAGAGCTGATGACACGCTGGTTCCAGTTCGGCACATTTGTCCCTATCTTCAGATCTCACGGGCAGTATCCCTACAGGGAGATGTTCAATATAGCCCCTGAAAGTCACGAGGCTTACCGGACCATGCTCTCATTTGACAGGCTGAGATACAGGCTGATGCCTTACATCTATTCCCTGGCCGGCCACACCTGGCTGGACGATTATACGATCATGAGGGGTCTTGCCATGGATTTCGGTGCTGACAAAACGGTATATGATATTGATGACCAGTATATGTTCGGTCCTTCACTGATGATAAACCCGGTCTGTGAGTACAAAGCACGCACCCGTTCAGTCTATCTGCCAAAAATTTGCGGATGGTACGACTTATTCACCGGTGAATTTTATGAAGGAGGTCAGAGTGTGGAGGCAGATGCCCCTTACGAAACCATTCCGGTATTTGTAAAAGAGGGATCAATTATCCCTGCCGGGCCTGAGATACAGTATGCATCAGAAAAACCTGCTGACCCGGTCACGCTGTTGATTTACACCGGGAGAGACGGAGAGTTCTCCCTCTATGAGGATGAAGGCACCAATTATAATTATGAGAACGGCGCTTACTCTCTCATCCCGCTATCATACAGCGAGACAGACCATACTCTTACCATTGGAAACAGGAAAGGTGAGTTCACGGGGATGCCTGAGAGAAGAACTTTCAGGATTGTCACGGTATCAAAGGATAAACCTGTAAAACTGAATTTTGATGCAACGCCTGCCGCAGAAACTGGATATTCAGGCAGTGAAATAAAAATCCAACTTTGATAATATATAATTAACAGATAGTTAGAAGAATAATTAAAAATCACATATGAGAATGAAAAAGTCTTTTATATCACTACTGCTATTTGCTGCAGTAAGCATTTCAGGAGTTGCGCAGGGTTTGTTTCCTGCACAATGGAAGTTTCAGACCGGAGATAGTCTGCAATACGCTGATCCCCTGTTCAATGATTTTGAGTGGAAAACCATCTCGCCATACCAGGTTTGGGAGAGGCAGGGTTATGCAACTTACGACGGATTTGCATGGTACAGGGTAACATTTGTAGTACCGTCATCTCTGAAAAAAGATGCTTTTAAATACGGTGGCCTGCTTCTTAACCTTGGGAGAATAGATGATGTTGATTTCACTTACTTCAATGGGATCCTTGTGGGTTCAACAGGCAAACTGCCACCTGATTATGTCACTGAATGGAGTACACGAAGGGCTTATACGATAGCGCCTGACGCTGTTCTGTGGGGTAAGCCTAATACTCTGGCCGTCAGGGTCTATGATGCCTCCGGAGACGGCGGAATATATTCTGAGCCGGTGAGCCTTACAATAAAGGGAAATCCCAACTTTATTACCCTTTCTCAGGCATTGACTCAACCTGACAGGATCATTACAGGTTCCCCTGATGCTGAAATACCCATTTCTTTGCAGAATGGGCTGCCGAAGACATATATCGGGCAGATGAATTTGAAGGCGGTTTCTGATTTCGGAGAAGAGATTGCCAGCTTATCCGAAGAAATATCCATCAAAAAGTACCTGACCGGCATTTATACCTACAGGCTGACCAACCTTGATCCCGGTTTTTATAAGGTTACCGTAGCATTGAAGGGCAAACAGGCAAGCAAGGAAACTGCATTCAATTTTGGTTTTGAACCCGAGAAAATTGTCTCCCCGGCTGATCCGCAGCCTGACTTCGCCGACTTCTGGGCAAGGGCGAAAAATGAGCTTGCCGGTGTCGATCCTCAGTTTAAAATGATAAAGATCGACAGCCTCTGCACTCCTGCCCACAATATCTACCTTGTTGAGATGCGCTCACTGGACAGCGCGCTTATCCGCGGATGGTACCAGGTGCCTGTAAAACCCGGACGTTATCCTGCTGTCATGCAGGTCCCCGGCTACAACTCTACAATAATTCCTTCTTATATCAACTATGGCAAGGATATTATCGGTTTCGGACTTAATATCAGGGGTCACGGAAACAGCAAGGATGATGTCAATCCCGGCTTCCCCGGCTACATCCTCACCAATATTGAAGACAAGGAGAAGTATATCTACCGCGGCGCTTATATGGATTGCATCAGGGGAATAGATTTTCTGTTTTCGCGCCCGGAGGTTGATACAGCCCATGTTGCTGTCGAGGGAGCCAGCCAGGGCGGAGCGCTTACCTTTGTCACTGCCGCACTGGATAATGAAAGAATAGCTGTCTGCGCACCTCAGGTACCCTTCCTCTCTGATTTCGAACACTATTTTAAGGTGGCCACCTGGCCGGGTAATGAGTTTATCAATTTTGTGGAAAAAGAAAAGCGGATGACATGGGAAGAGGTGTACCGGACACTCAGCTATTTCGATATCAAAAACCTGGCTCCCATGATCAAAGCACCTCTGATAATGGGTGTGGGCCTTGTTGATGACGTATGCCCGCCGCATATCAACTTTGCAGCTTATAATAATGTGACGGCAGAGAAGAAATATATTGTCTATCCCGAGGCAGGTCACGGACTACCGGGCGACTTCTACCGGGTAAAGATGGAGTGGATAAAGAGTAAACTGGGAATGCAGTAAACTTATCAATAGCAGCATATGAAAACACGATCATTTTGGAAGGCAGGAGGAGCGCTGTTGCTTCTGGCTGCGGTGGCCCTCTCTGGATGTTCCGAAGAGAGTCCGCGCTCAAGAACAGGTTTTAATACCGGATGGAGATTTCTGCTGTCAGATGATGCACAGGCAGCACAGTACTATTATAACGACAGTTCATGGCGCCTGCTGGATCTGCCCCACGACTGGAGTATTGAGGGTGAATTCAGCGAAACAAATCCTGCCACCCCCGGTGGAGGAGCTCTTCCCGGCGGAATTGGCTGGTACCGGAAAGCATTTAAGGTTGACCCTGCTGAAAAGGATAAGCTTTTTTCTATAGAGTTTGACGGCGTTTACCGCAACAGCGAAGTTTGGATAAACGGACACTTGCTGGGCAATCGTCCCTATGGCTACAGCTCATTCAGGTATGATCTGACGCCATGGTTGAAATACGGTAGTGAGGAAAATATCATTGCAGTGAGGGTTGACAATTCACAACAACCTAACTCGAGATGGTATTCAGGATCAGGCATCTACAGGAATGTCTGGCTTGTTTCCACGGAGAAGACAGCCATTGATCACTGGGGCACTTTTATTACCACGCCGGAAGTAAGTGATGATAAAGCGCTTGTCAGGATTGAAGTAAAGATCAGGAATACGACCGGTGACAGTGAGACAGTATCCCTGGTCTCTTCGGTTTATGATGCTGATGACAGGAAGGTTGTCACAGTCATAACAAAGAGCCTGCAACTTGAAGACACAATCACAACGGTGAACCAGGAGGTTACGGTTAAAGACCCACTCCTCTGGTCGGACAAAGAACCTAACCTGTACAGGGTAGTGACAGATATTATCAGGGGAGGAAAGCTGACTGACAGGTACGAAACCAAAACAGGCATAAGGTCCTTTGAGTTCGATGCCTCGCGAGGATTTATCCTGAACGGCGTACAGACCAAGATACGTGGTGTCTGCAACCACCATGACCTCGGCTCTCTTGGGGCGGCGATAAATACGCGTGCCATTGAACGGCAGCTCGAACTGCTCAAAGAGATGGGATGCAATGCCATCCGCACATCTCATAATCCGCCGGCACCGGAATTGCTCGATCTGTGTGACCGCATGGGATTCATAGTGATGGATGAGGCTTTCGATATGTGGAAAAAGAGTAAGACGAGGTATGACTACAGTCTTAACTGGGACGGCTGGTGGAAGAGAGATCTTGAGGACATGGTGCTTCGTGACCGGAATCATCCGGGGGTATTTATCTGGAGCATCGGCAACGAGATACTTGAACAGTGGGATTCAACAGGAATTATCATGGCGCGTGAGCTTGCCGGCGTAGTCCGTAGTCTTGACAGCACCAGACCTGTCACCTCCGGCTGTAATGACCCTAATCCGTGGAACTATATTATTAAATCGGGATCTCTGGACCTGATAGGATTCAATTATCATGACAGCCTTTTTATAAGGTTCCCTGAGACGTTCCCCGGTCAGAAATTCATTGCCTCAGAGACAGGTTCCGCACTGGCTACCAGGGGCAGCTATGACATGCCCTCCGACTCGGTACGGCGCTGGCCATTGCGTTGGGATATCCCCTTCAATGAGGGCAACGCAGATATGTCATGCTCTTCTTATGATAACTGTTCAGCCCCCTGGGGATCAACACATGAGGATACCTGGAGGTTGATAAAAGCCCATGACTACCTCTCGGGCATGTTCTACTGGACCGGCTTCGATTATCTCGGCGAACCTACACCCTACTGGTGGCCGGCACGCAGTTCCTACTTCGGCATAATTGACCTGGCAGGCTTCCCGAAAGATGCTTACTACCTGTATCAGAGCGAATGGACTGACAAACCTGTGCTTCACATTTTTCCGCACTGGAACTGGAACCCTGGACAGACAGTTGATGTTTGGGCTTATACCAACTGTGATGAGGTTGAACTGTTCCTTAATGACAGATCACTGGGTGAAATGAAGAAGACTAAAGATGATCTTCATCTAGCCTGGAAAGTACTTTTTGAAGCAGGAACTCTGAGGGCAGTTGGCAAAAAAGAGGGAGTTGAGATTCTGCGTGAGGAGGTGAAGACCGCCGGTGAGCCTGCCGCGATAATCATTACTCCTGACAGAACAGTAATAAATGCTGACGGTTCAGATCTCTCATTCATCACTGTAACAATAGTTGACAAAGAGAATAATCCGGTTCCGTATGCAGATAACCTGGTAAGATTTGCCGTTGAAGGAAATGCCTCCATAGCAGGAGTGGATAATGGCAGCCAGGTCAGCATGGAGCCTTTCAAAGCCGATTACCGGAAAGCATTCCACGGCAAGTGTCTTATGGTGCTAAAGGCCGGGGTAAAAGACGGTGAGGTCATGGTGACTGCCTCATCCGAAGGACTGGAAAGCGCTGTAGCCACCATTAAATTAGGAAGATAAACAGTTACAGGAGGTTAATATGGAAAGAAAGGTACTATTGGCTGTAATCTCTTTGTGCCTTTTATTCGCAGGAGAGGTAACGGCACAGACACCCTTTAACCGTGGCGTAAACCTCACAGGATGGTTCCAGGTCGGCAGTCCCGGTCAGATACAGTTCACAAAATATACAAAACACGATCTTGTGAATATCAAAAGCCTGGGATGTGATGTGATCAGGCTTCCGATAAATCTCCATTCCATGACCTCAGGA
The DNA here is from genome assembly GCA_035530535.1 of Bacteroidales bacterium. Lineage (GTDB taxonomy): Bacteria > Bacteroidota > Bacteroidia > Bacteroidales > VadinHA17 > SR-FBR-E99. The sequence goes on along the minus strand of DATKUS010000172.1, from coordinate 11,754 downwards.
GCTCCTGCATATACTCTTGATCCTCTTTACCTGGCTTTTCTTGATTCAGTGGTGACATGGGCCGAAGATCTCAAACTCTATCTTATCCTTGACAATCACAGTTTTGACCCTATCGCCAGCACGAGTCCGGATATTGCCAATATCCTGGTACCGGTATGGACCCAGATGGCTCAGCATTACAGAGACAGATCAGACTATATCATCTATGAGATACTGAATGAGCCACACGGTATAGCTGCATCAACATGGGGAACAATTCAGCGACAGGCAATTAATGCGATACGTTCTTTTGATACAAAGCACACGATCATCGTTGGCGGGGTCAACTACAACTCTTACACCGAACTGCAGAATATGCCTGTCTATTCTGACCCGAAGCTCATCTATACCTTCCACTTTTATGATCCCTTCATGTTTACACACCAGGGGGCATCATGGAACTCTCCTTCAATGGTCCCTCTTGCCGGTGTTCCTTTCCCCTACAATGTAACTGAGATGCCTGCCTGCCCTGATGTGCTGAAAGGCACATGGATCGAAAGCAGTCTTAACAATTATCCCAATGACGGGACAGTGGCACATGTTAAATCATTGATAGATATTGCTGTAGCTTTCCGGAATGCCAGGAATGTGAATATTTTCTGTGGCGAACTGGGAGTATATATTCCCAACAGCGATCCGGCAGACAGGGCTTACTGGTACAGTGTTGTGAGAGAGTACCTTGAAGAAAAGGGTATTTCGTGGACCACCTGGGACTACCAGGGAGGGTTTGGCCTGTTCAACAAGGGGTCTGATCAGCTCTTTGATCACGACCTGAATGTTCCTCTTCTGCAGTCTCTTGGTCTGAATGTTCCTCCACAGACTCCTTTTAAGAGTCGCCCTGACTCCGTCGGTTTCATGGTTTATACTGACTATATCGGTCAGTATATGAATGATGCCAGTTACAGCACGGGAACACTGAATTATTACTCTTCTACAATGCCGAATAATGATAATTACTGCGCGGAGTGGAGGGGTTTCAGCCAATACAACACTGTCGCCGTCAGTTTCGCGCCGGTAAAAGATCTTTCCAGGCTAAAGACAGAAGGCTATGCGCTTGATTTCATGGTACGGGGAAATGAGACGGGCATAAAATTTGATGTCAGGTTTATCGATACAAAGACCGATGCTACAGATCATCCATGGCGTATTGGTTATACCATCGATGGCAGTGTCGCGGCATGGGACAACCGCTGGCATCATGTACATGTTGACCTGAGTTCATTTAATGAGAGGGGGTCCTGGGATACCAACACCTGGTACAGTTCTGAAGGCAAGTTTGACTGGACCAGGATTGAGAGGTTTGAAGTGTCAACCGAATACTCGGGGACCACAGGCAAGGTACTATGGTTTGACAACATCCATATTACCGACCGTGATACTGCAATTGTAAGGCAGAATGGCACTGTGGGAATAAGGGAGCTTCTTGCCGCCACTGAATATAACCTGAAAGCGATGCCAAATCCGTTTGAAACGCATACCGGAATATCATATTATCTGCCTGACAGGACCGGCGTATCGCTTGATATTATTTCTGTGCAGGGCAGCACGGTACGAAGCCTGGTCAGCGAGGTTCAGCCTGCAGGCTATTATTCCGTGACCTGGGACGGATGCAATGACAGCGGCACGACTGTTCCGGGAGGCCTGTATCTCTGCCTTCTTTATACAACTGACAGTTCTGTGGTTTGCAGGATAGTAAAGAGCTGATACCTGAAACTATCAGATGAACACCCTGGTTCCCTGATCATAGCTCTCCCTGAGTTCCCTGGGTGTGCACCCCTTTTTCTTTTTGAAGATCCTGTTAAAATTTGAGATGTTGTTAAACCCGCATGAATAAGCAATCTCAGCGATTGTCTTGGTTGTCGAGATAAGCATCCTGGAGGCGTGCCCGAGCCTCACCTCCGTAAGACAGTCTATGAAGGTCATGCCTGTCCTGAGCTTAAAAAACCTGCTGAAAGCCGATTCTGTCATGTTTGCGATCCTGGCAGCCTCTTCAAGGGATATTTGTTTTTCGAAACGGCTGTTAATATACTCCATCACCTTCTCAATCCGCCTGCTGTTGTATGAAAAGATCTCGGCATCATTGAAGCCTGTATCTGACAGTACCCGGTAGTCTCTCGATATTGAAAGATCATGCAGTATTGACATCAGCTCAAGCACTGAGTCGAATCCCTGTTTCTTTGTCAGGCCGAAGATGCGGGACTCAAGACGGCTGATAGTCTCATGGGAGAAGAGGATGCCGCGCAGTGACCTGATGAACATATTACGGATGAAGCTCAGCTGGTTTTTCTGAAGGAACTTCTCATCAAAAAAATCTTTATGGAACTGTATGGTTATCTCCTCAACCTGGTTTTCCTTAAATCCTGACCCGAACCACCCATGTTGCAGGTCAGGCCCCAAAAGTACCAGTTCAAGATCGCTTATCTCTTCTACATGATCGCCGATGATCCGCTTTGCACCCGTTGCATTCTTTATAAAATTAAGTTCTATCTCATCATGATGGTGCAGGGGAAAGTCGAACTCTGACTTGGTCCTGAAAAAGAGAGTGAAACAGTCTGACTGTGTCAGCGGGGTGATTTCGCGAAGGGTAGTGTCATGCACGGCTATGGTAAATATTATAACAATCATTCAAATTTACTAAATCCAGGCATAAAATGTACCGCTTTTACTGTTATTTGTGAATTTGATAAGGAACTAATATTAAGTTGAATAACTGGTCGGAGTATAATTCAGGCTGGGAATTTACTTATGCTCCGGCTAAAAAAGTACTATAAAATGAAATGTGGGAGATTTCTGCATTAAACAAGAGCATTATAGTATCATGATTTAAAAGAATGGTATTAATAGCACCCTGATTGAATGCTTAAATTTGAATAGGAACAGATAAAACTGCGTTATGAACCGTATTATTGCAGTATTGGTTTTTCTGACTGTCTTTGCCGGCTGCAGCAGTGACCCGAAGCAAGAATTTGTAACTGTTGAGAATGGCATATTTATGGCAGGCAGCAAGCCTTATTATTTTATCGGGGCCAACTACTGGTACGGTGCCATCATTGCATCGGACGGGGAGTACGGCGACAGGGAGAGGCTTATAAGGGAGCTTGATCACCTGGAGAGCATAGGGGTGAACAACCTGCGGGTCCTTGCCGGGGCAGAAGGCCCTGACGGCGAGCCCTTCCGTGTTACCCCCGCACTGCTGCTTGCCCCCGGGGAATACAGTGAAGAGCTGCTTGACGGCCTCGATTTCCTCCTTGCCGAGATGAAGAAGAGAGGGCAGTATGCCATACTCTATCTCACCAACAGCTGGGACTGGTCAGGAGGGTATTCGCAGTATCTTAACTGGAACGGTTACGGACCGATTCCCTACCCCTCAGTACCGCCAAACACCTGGACTCAGTTCATGGCCTACGCCGGGCAGTTTCACAGATGTGAAAAATGCAAGGAGCAGTTTGCTGATCATGTAAGGTATATGCTGGGAAGGACAAATGCTTATACCGGGTTAAAGTATGCCGATGATCCGACCATCATGACCTGGGAGATAGGGAATGAACCGAGAGCATTTTCCAATGAGAATATTTCTGCCTTTGAGAAGTGGATCAGCGAGGTGGCTGCCCTGATAAAAGGTCTTGACCCAAACCACCTGGTAACCACCGGCACCGAGGGGAGGCATGGCTGCGAACAGTCGATGGAGGTCTTTGAGAGGATCCATTCCGATCCTAACATTGACTACCTCACAATGCACATCTGGCCCAAAAACTGGGGTTGGCTCGATATAAAAGACATTGGCAGCACAATAGATGTAAGCATCACCAGGACCAATCAGTACATGCAGGATCACATCACTGTTGCATCGCGGCTGAACAAACCGCTGGTGCTTGAGGAGTTCGGCCTGCCGCGCGACCGTCATGGTTATTCACCTGACGAATCTACGGTGTACCGCGACAGGTATTACGGAAACGCTTTTGATCAGGTGATTGATCATGCCGGAATGAGAGGTGTTCTTGCCGGTGCCAACATTTGGACCTATTCCGGAGAAGGACGGCCCGTAAAAGATCAGATCTACTGGAAACCGGGCGATGACTATCTGGGTGATCCTCCGGTGGAGGAACAGGGTCTTAACTCGGTATTTGACACTGATAGCACTGTAAAACTGATAGCAGCATACAACAAAATGCTGAATGAAATACTGAAATAACATCGAAATGAAACCAATTGTATTTATTGCTCTGGTCGCTTTTGTACTTTATGGCTGCTCTTCCGGACAGGCCAAAAAGTCCGTAACGGCAGATCCGCTGGCAACGGCGGAGACGAAGAACCTGCTGGCAGGACTTAAGGCCGCAACGGAAAAGGGCATTATGTTCGGTCACCAGGATGACCTGGCTTACGGCATCGGATGGGTATATCCTGACGGCGAGTCGGACGTGAAAAGGGTCTGTTCCGACTACCCTGCTGTATATGGCATGGACCTCGGACATATTGAACTCCTTGAGCCAAATAACCTTGACACCGTACCGTTTGAAAATATGAGGGTCTTTGCCCGTGAGATCTATGCCCGCGGAGGCGTAATCACCTTCAGCTGGCACGGTGACAATCCGCTGACAGACTCTACAGCATGGGATATAACTTCTGACAAAGCGGTGGCTTCCGTTTTGCCCGGTGGAGAGAATAATGAAAAATACAAGAAGTGGCTCGATAACATCGCCGCATTTTTTAACTCCCTTAAAGATGAAAACGGAACTTCTATACCGGTGATATTCAGGCCGTACCATGAGCATACCGGCAGCTGGTTCTGGTGGGGACAGAAACTGTGCACAACGGATGAATTCATCGGATTATGGAGGTTCACTGTTGACTACCTGTGTAAGGAGAAAAATGTTCACAACCTGCTTTTTGCCTATTCAAGCTCCGGAGACATTACAAATAAGGCCCGGTACCTTGAACGTTACCCGGGAGATAATTATATCGACCTTATCGGTTTTGACTATTACCAGATGGGTGATGCCGGAAACCAGTCGTTCATTGATGATGTAAGCCGGGTGCTGACCATACTGACGGATGTTGCTGCTGAGCACAACAAGGTGGCAGCGCTGACCGAGGCAGGATATGAATCCATTCCTGATCCGGCATGGTGGACAGGAACTTTCTGGCCGGCGATGAAAGATCATAAAATATCTTATGCACTTGTATGGCGCAATGCCCATAACATACCCGGTCATTTTTATGCCCCGTACCCGGGTCAACTCAGCGAAAAGGACTTTATGGACTTTCATGATCTTCCGGGTACATTTTTCCAGAAAGATGTTACAGCCCTGGGAATATACAGGTAAAAGCAATTCAATCAGAAGTTAGTATGAGCGTTTATAATGACAGGCTAAAGAAGGTGAGTAAGGAATATGAAGAACTTATTACCCGAAAGAATGAGAAGACAGAACCCGGCAACGGCATCTTCTTCAGGTTCAAAAAGCCGGTACTGACAGCAGATCACACGCCCCTGGCATGGCGTTATGACATGAATCCTCAGACAAACCCTTTCTTCATGGAGCGTATCGGCATAAATGCAACATTCAATGCAGGAGCGATGAAGTTCAACGGGAAATACATCCTCTCGGTCAGGGTTGAGGGTAATGACAGGAAGTCATTCTTCGCGATAGCAGAAAGTCCTAATGGCATTGACAATTTTCGTTTCTGGGATTACCCGATAAAAATGCCGGAAACAGCTGATCATGACATAAATGTTTATGACATGCGACTTACACGTCATGAAGACGGATGGATTTACGGGGTGTTCTGCACAGAAATGAAAGACCCCGGGGCGACGGCAGGAGATCTCTCATCAGCCGTGGCCGCTGCAGGCATAGCACGTACTCATGACCTTAAGAAATGGGAACGGTTTCCGGATCTTATTTCAACAAGCCAGCAACGAAATGTTGTGCTTCACCCTGAGTTCGTAAACGGCAAGTATGCCTTTTACACACGCCCGCAGGACGGTTTTATCGATGCCGGCAGCGGAGGGGGCATTGGCTGGGCACTGGTTAAGGATATTACCAGGGCTGAGATAAAGGCTGAGGATGAGAAAATCATTAACTTCCGTTATTACCATACAATCAAGGAGCAGAAGAACGGTGAAGGGCCGCATCCGATAAAAACGCCGGAGGGATGGCTTCATCTGGCCCACGGCGTCAGGGGATGCGCGGCAGGACTGAGGTATGTTCTTTACCTCTATATGACCGATCTGCAGGATCCTGCGAGAGTCATTGCGGAACCGGCAGGGTATTTTATGGCTCCTGTAAAGAAAGAACGCATCGGCGACGTTTCCAACGTTCTCTTTTCCAATGGCTGGATTGCAGATGACAACGGCACTGTATACATCTACTATGCTTCGTCAGACAGCAGGATGCATGTTGCATTATCATCAATTGACAAACTGACGGACTATTGTCTCAATACGCCTCCTGACGGATTCAGGTCGGCTGCCTCGGTTGATCATCTGAATGAACTTATAAGCCGGAATCTGGAATATCTTTCAAAGAAATGACGCGGGCATCGGAGCAGATATTGAATGAGCTGGCAGGCGATGCACGGAATGAGCTTATCGGCAGCATCCTGCCTTTCTGGATCACAAGGATGCCTGACAGTGTCCATGGAGGTTTTTACGGGAGGATAAACGGGGAGAACAATACTGTCAGCGATGCCCCGAAGGGGGCGATCCTTAATGCCCGGATACTGTGGACATTCTCTGCTGCTTTACGGGAGCTGAAAGATCCCTTGTATCTTGAGACAGCCCTGAGAGCGAAGGATTATATTTTCAAACATTTTTTTGATGATGAATACGGCGGCACATACTGGTGCCTTAAGAGCAACGGTGAGCCACTGGACACAAAGAAACAGGTATACTCACAGGCATTTTTCATCTATGCACTCAGCGAGTATTATATGGCCACCGGTGATGAAGAGTGCCTGAAAAAAGCTGTTGAGCTTTTCCATATCATTGAGGATCATAGTTTTGACAAAGAACTTAACGGATATCTTGAAGCCTTTGACCGTCAGTGGGGTGAGATTGCCGACCTGCGGCTCAGTGAGAAGGATGCCAATGAGAAGAAGACAATGAACACGCACCTTCATATCCTTGAGGCCTATACAAACCTGTTCCGGATATGGCCTGATGACAAACTGAGGGATCAGCTCAGGAACCTGGTAAACATTTTCCTCAACAGGATAGTTGACGGCAGCAACTCTCACCTGAACCTCTTTTTTGATGAGCAGTGGAACTGCAGATCTACTCTTGTTTCCTACGGTCATGACATTGAGGCCTCATGGCTGTTGTATGAGGCCGCGGAGGTGCTGAACGACAGTAATCTTACTGCAGTTGTAAAGGAGAAGGCGATTAAGATTCTGAAGGCTGCCGGGGAAGGACTGCAGGCTGACGGGAGCCTGATCTACGAGAGGGATAATGCAGTGGGGCATATTGACCGTGATCGTCACTGGTGGGTGCAGGCTGAGGCGGTTGTGGGTTTCCTGAATGCGTTTGAACTTACCGGAGACGAGGATTACCTGTTGAAGTCTTCAAAATGTTATAACTATATAAAAAATAACCTTGTCGACAGGGTTGGCGGTGAATGGTACTGGAGTATTAAGTCGGACGGCACTGTCAACAAAACTGATGATAAGGCCGGTTTCTGGAAGTGTCCCTATCACAACAGCAGGATGTGTCTGGAGATTATGGCCAGGAGCATGGAGCATGGGGCATGGACATGGGTTCAGGATAATTTATGAGTTGGAAAATTATTGCTTTTTTTAGTTTTCATAGATTGGTGTTGAGGGTTGCAGGGGCATGCTACGGCAGGCCCCTGTTTTTTTCAACCCTTCAGCTTTTAAATCTTTCAACATTATTTCATAACTTAGTCCATTAATCACTCATATAAACTTAACAATCGCAGTCATGACTTATGGAGTTATCATCGTTTTCGTAATCCTTATTTTCTTTGCGGGAATAAGGATTGTAAGACCGACCCAAAGAGGTCTTATTGAGAGACTTGGCAAGTATCATAATTTTGCCAACCCGGGTTTTCACTGGATCATTCCTGTTATCGACAAGTTGTACCTTGTGAACATAACTGAGCAGATGGTTGATGCTGAGCCTCAGGAGATCATCACCAATGACAACCTGAATGCGAGTGTTGACGCGCAGGTTTATTTCAGGGTCAAGTCAGAAGAGGTTAGTGTTAAAGGGGCAATATATAATGTTCAGAACTTCAAGTATCAGATTGTCAACCTTGCCCGGACAACGCTTCGTAATATTATCGGCACCCTTACCCTGAAATCGGCCAACAGTGAGCGCGGCAAGATAAATGCCGAGCTATACAACACACTCCATACCGAGACACAGGGGTGGGGTATTGAGATAGTGCGCACTGAGCTGAAGCAGATAGATCCGCCCAAGGATGTGCAGGAGACGATGAACAAGGTTGTGAAGGCTGAGAATGAGAAGATAGCTGCAATAGATATGGCTTCCGCCGCCGAAACCGTGGCCGATGGTGTGAAGAGAGCCAAGATCAAAGAAGCTGAGGGAGCTAGACAGGCCAGGATCCTTCAGGCAGAGGGTGAGGCTGAGTTTATAAGGCTGGTGAACGAGTCTGCAGAGAAATATTTTGTGGGCAATGCTCAGTTGCTCAGGAAGCTCCAGGCTTTGGAAACCTCGTTGCAGAGCAATACCAAAATTGTTGTTCCGGGGGGCAGTGACCTTGTTAATGTCATCGGGGATATGGCAGGGGTGATGCCGCTGGGCAAGAAATAGCAAATGGATTCCATGGTATTAAGACGGGTCTCTGACCCGTCTTTACTTTGTATAATACATGGTTGACCGCCATGGATATTTTTTTATCGTAAAATTTGTTATTTTTGCACCCGCCCTGATAAAATATTGGTCGGTTGTCCGAGTGGCTAGGAATCGGTCTGCAAAACCGGCTACGGCGGTTCGAATCCGCCACCGACCTCAACAAAATCCTCCCCACGCAGTGGTGGAGGATTTTTTTTAGCCCGACCTGAACTTGTTCAAGGGAGGGATTAAAAAATAATCCCCCATGGTCCGCCGTCAGGCAGACTGGAGGATTTTGTTGAAGGTGTTCCCATCTGCGGATCACGCAGTAATCCGCCACCGACCTCAATTTAAAACCTTAACTATATTGTATTACAAATAGTTGAGGTTTTTTGTTATGTGTTTTGGCCCATTATTGGCCCGTAAATAGATAAACTGACACATTGGGGTGCTATGTAGCTGGTCACTGGTTCAACTTTTGGTCCTGCTGATCTTTCTGACCCCGTTCTTTTATATACTCCTTCATTTTCTTTGAGGCCTCCTTGAAGAACTGACGAAGTTTCGCTACCTCAGTTGATTTCACAGAGGTCGTTGAATAGGAGACGCTAGCCTATCTCTATTTAGTTTGATACGGATTCAGTCCCGCAGCCCTACAACGCGGTCATTCCTGACTCTCTTCCCGCATCTTCGTGTTGGTTTGTGACACTCACTACCTTAACTTCGGATCTCTGAAGGGATGCATGACTCTATTCTACGGTGAGCTCTTGGAATGGTTGGTCACGGGTGCCTCGTCCTTCAATAGGCCATCCCTCTTCAGTCTCCTCTCCAGTGTCTCGGCATTCAGTTTGTTCAGCTCCTCCTGTCGTGTTGTCCCGTTCACCTTGGCCCTCAATTCCACGAGACTTTTTATGAAGTTCTTGAATTTTTCTCTGTCTGGCGTCATCAGAAACTATTTTTATTATTTCGTATTGGAAACGGTTGAAAAAGCAAAGTTCTCCTTTAAAAGTTATTGGGCATTGGTTCTATTACCAGTGACGGTTGGGGGCGCAATCTTATTTCCTCGTAATTCAGGTACTCCTGATACATCATCAGCGGCTTGCTCTGAGACAAAAGCTACTTCTTCTTCACAGTTGGCCCTCGGCTCTGCCTTGACATTGGCTCCGTTCTCCTTTATAAACTCCTGGAGTGACTTAAATTCACTCTGGGCGAACCTTGGTTCTGATGTTCTTGCATCACCTAAGTATTTGAAAACACAACAAAGGATAATATTTCTGGGAGTGTATTTCATTGGTGGCTAAGTTATAACTCCCGGAAGTTTAACTGGGTATTTCTTTCCATTGTATTCTATGCTGTCAGGCCAAGTTATTAACAGCTCAGGCTCAAATACAGGATATGGCTTTATGTGAGTCTTTTCTCTAACAATTTTGCGAGAAACGCCAGTGTTACTCTCATTATTTTTAGGCCTCTTCAGTCACCATAGATACATTCGATCTTTTTTTATATTGACATCTCATGATCTGTAACCTATCCATACATTGACCTTTAAAGGTATGTTAGCCCCAACGTTTTTTGATCGCAGCATTATCAAATGATTAAGGTCGATTAGCGTCTTAGAACAATCTCTTTATTTTTCGGACACTATTCGACCAATAACCGATAATTAACTCCAAAACTAACCCAATTAATCTCCTATTAACGAACTAACTTTTTCTTTCAGTGCAACACCCCTAAGGTTCTTACCTAGAATGATCCCGTTTTTGTCTATGAAGTAATTTGTCGGGATTGCTGATACACCATACATTTTGGCAACAGGATTATCCCAATACTTGACATTAGACACATGAGTCCATGTTAGTTTATCATTTTCAATTGCTTTAAGCCAACTCTCTCTGTCCCTATCAAGGGATACCCCAAGGACTGAGAATCCTTTAGAGTGAAATTGATTATAGGTGGAGACAACGAAAGGATTTTCTTTCCTGCACGGACCACACCAGGCAGCCCAGAAGTCAAGTAGTAAAACTTCACAATTTGCCAAGGCATCATATAGACTTACCGGGACACCATTAGGATCGTTCATTGTAAAATCAGGGGCTTTCTGACCTATATCAACTTTTTTAAGTACCTCTATTTTTTCTTTTAATGTGACCATGTCCTCAGTTGCAGCAATCATGGGATCAAGAGTTTTTACAGCATCATCAAGTTCTTGCCAGCTGAGATAATAAGTTACAGACTTAAGCATTGAAGCCGCAACAAATGATCCGGTGTGGGACTTCACATAATCTATTACTGCCGTAGTTTCGCTTTTCTTTGCAGAGTCTGCTTGAATCTGTGCTTTGCTTATCTCTTCTTCCGATCCACTCTGCTTTACATCATTCAGGATTGAATAAAGTTCCCTGCTTCCCTCCCTGTATGGATTAATATAATCATTATAGGCTAAGTAGTCGACCCTTATAAAGGACTTATATTGTTGATAACTAGGTATATAAGTTAATAATATTGTTTGTTGGTTTGCAAGGTTTTCTGTAGATTCGTGAAAAAGCTTGCAAAATGGTAGGTAAAACAGAAAGTAATCCTCAATTGAATGTTTTTCGCATTCCCCTGGTCAGTGTAATAAATATGAAGCATGAGCTTGTTGAACTTGCTCAGCGAATCAACTGGAAATCAGTGGAGAAGGACTTTGGACCATATTACTCTGAGATGGGACGCCCGGCAATACCAATACGCAAGATGGTAGGGTGCATGCTTCTGAAGCAGATGTATAATCTATCAGATGAGGCATTTGTGGTTCGCTGGATAGAAAATCCTTACCAGCAATACTTCTGCGGAGAAACATATTTTCAGTATGAAAAGCCCTTTGATCCGAGTGAGTTTGTCCACTTTCGCAAACGTCTGGGTCCTGATGG
>DATKUS010000171.1:0-10029 GCA_035530535.1 Bacteroidales bacterium | reverse complement strand
CAGTGTGAGGGGATGGTTGCAATCAGGGAACTGCAGGATGACTTCTTTGAATATGACGAGGTCAACTACTGCATAAAAGGACGCCGCACAGGCAAGGTCTATATGCTGGGTGATAAGGTGACCGTGGAGGTTGTAAAGGCCGACCTGCGCAAGAAGCAGCTTGATTACCGGCTTGTCTGATCTTTTTCTATCAGTTCAAGAAGCCGGCTCAGGGCTTCCGCTTCGGGGACATTCTTCAATACGGCTTCCGTACCCCTGTAGATATGCACCTTCCCTTCGCCGGCGCCCACGTAACCATAGTCTGACCCGGCCATCTCACCGGGACCATTGACGATGCATCCCATAACGGCTATCTTCATCCCTGTCAGGTGTGAGGTCGCCGTTTTCACTTTACGCACAGCCTCCTCCAGGTTGAACTTCGTACGCCCGCAGGTAGGACATGAGATATAACGCGTACGTGTTATCCTTGCCTCTGTGGCCTGGAGTATGGCAAATGAAAGGTCGCGAAGCACGGTGCCCTGCACCTTGCCCCTGTTGGAAATGCATAATCCCTGAGCACTGCGAGCGATAAAATACCTGCCCGTCAGGGCCGCTGCATCTGTGCGAAGTCGTACCGGATCATCATCATCAAACACAGGATTAAGTATTACAGATCCATTGTCAGCCGGAAGATCAAAACAAATTTCTTCCGCATTGAATGTGTGAACCTTTTTCGCGGAGACATTGCCCTTCTCATCCCTGAAAATGCCATTCTCTTCAGTCAGCACCTCAGGCATGTATCTTCCACGTTGCTCCGGTACAACGGGTGCTGCACACGGCTTGATGATGCGGCCGGCATCCCCGCCTATGAACCTGATGATCTCACGGGCAACGGGTATCTCGCGCTCCGGCGCCTCCGACAGTGACACCCTGACGGTGTCACCTATGCCTTCGGCCAGCAATGCCCCGATGCCGGCCGCTGAGATAATACGACCGTCATCCCCCTCACCGGCCTCGGTGATCCCCAGGTGAACCGGGTAATCCATCCCTTCCTGAATCATCAGCCTGACCAGACGGCGGTTTGACTTAACCATGACACGGGTGTCAGACGACTTCAGTGATACAACAAGATCGTTAAAGCCTTCATGCCTGAATATTTTCAGGAACTCCACGGCGGAGACCGCCATTCCTTCCGGCGTATTCCCGTACCTTGTCATTATGCGGTCAGATAGAGAGCCGTGGTTGACGCCTACCCGTACCACGGTGCCATGATCTTTACAAATCCTTATCAGCGGCAGCAGACGATCCCTTATCCTCTCCAGCCCGGAGGCATATTCCTGTTCGGAAAGCTCCTGCCTGATGAATGAAGCTCTTTTGTCAGCGTAATTACCCGGATTGATGCGTACCTTTTCAACCAGTGCGGCGGCCACTTCTGCCGCGGAAGGATTAAAGTGAATATCCGCACAAAGCGGCGTGTCAAACCCTGCTTCTCTCAGCCCGCGTTTGATGTTCTGAAGGTTTTCAGCCTCGCGCACCCCCTGAGCTGTCAGCCTGACAAGCTCACCGCCCGCCTTAATAATACGTATGCACTGGGCAACACTGGATGCCGTATCAAGTGTGTCAGTGTTCGTCATGCTCTGCACCCTGACAGGCAGGTCGCCGCCAAGGGAGAGGCTTCCGATATTTATTACGCGGGATCTGAATGACATGATGTCACGATGTTATCTCCCAGTCGTAACCGTCCTTGCGGTCCTTGACAATAATGCCCATATCACTCAAACGGTCACGAATGCGGTCTGAGACCGCCCACTCCTTATTGGCCTTGGCCTCCTGCCTGATGTCAAGCAGCATGGTCACCACACCGGCAAGCTTCTGGTCATTACCGCCGCTTTCAGCCTTTAACCCGAGAATATCAAAGACAAAAATGTTAAAGAGTTCTTTAAGCGAATTCAGGTCCTCAGCTGAAAGGCTTTCTTTGCCGTCGTTCACCAGGTTTATAATGCGTACACCGTCAAACAGATGCGCAATAGTAATGGGCGTGTTAAGGTCGTCGTTCATTGCATCATAGCACTTTTGCTGCAGTCCCCTGATATCTATGGTCGACTTTTCAGCGGGTACAAGCGTGCCAAGGGTCTTCACCGCATTGAGCATCTTCTGAAGCCCTGCTGAAGCCGACAGCAGCGCCTCATTGCTGAAATCAAGCGTGCTGCGGTACTGTGCCTGCAGTATGAAAAAGCGGATGGTCATGGGCGTATATGCCTGAACAAGCACCTTATGGCTGCCGCTGAAGAGCTCATCAAGGGTGATAAAATTGCCCAGTGACCGCGCCATCTTCTGCCCGTTGATGGTGATCATATTATTATGGATCCAGTAGCGTACCGAAGGCTTCCCCTTCAATGCCGTGCACTGCGCTATTTCGCATTCATGGTGTGGAAAGATGAGGTCCATGCCTCCACCATGAATATCGAAGACATCTCCAAGGTATTTGGTGCTCATCGCAGAGCACTCGAGGTGCCACCCGGGGAAACCTTCGCTCCACTGTGACTGCCATCGCATTATATGAGCCGGTGAAGCTTTTTTCCATAAGGCGAAGTCAAAAGGACTCCGCTTTTCGTCCTGCCCATCCAGTGCGCGGCTGTTCGACTGCATCTCATCGAGAACCCTTCCCGAAAGAATGCCGTACCGGTATTCTTTATCATATTTCTCTACATCGAAATAGACTGACCCGTTCGCCTCATAGGCAAACCCCTTCTTCATAAGAATGTCAATCATCTGCTGTTGCTCGATGATGTGACCTGTCGCTCTTGGCTCTATTGACGGCGAAAGGGTATTGAGCTGCTCCATCGCCCTCTGAAAAGTGTTCATATATTTCTGAACAACCTCCATGGGCTCCAGGTTCTCCTGCCTTGCCTTGAGTGTTATCTTATCCTCACCGGAGTCCCCGGCTTCATTCTCCAGATGACCAACATCCGTAATATTACGCACATAGCGTACCCTGTAGCCGATATGCATCAGGTACCTGTAGAGCACATCAAATGTCACCGCCGGACGCGCATGGCCCAGGTGCGAGTCACTGTAAACTGTGGGCCCGCAGACATACATCCCCACAAAAGGCGGGGCAAGCGGCTCAAAAAGCTCCTTACGGCGTGTGAGCGTATTATACAGGTGAAGTGCACTTTTCATCTTCGGTGATGTTTATGCAAAAGTAACTTTTTTGAAGTAAAAGGCCGGATAACCGGGGGCATAAAAAGCTGCCCCGGGTTATCCCTTCCCGGGGCAGCCGGCCCGAACCCTGACGGACCTTCCTGGCAGCACGAGGCTGCGCGACACAGCGAGACGTGTCTTATTTAAGACCAGCATAACAGTAGAAGCAGCTGAACGCCATATTCAAATTGACTTGTGCTGGAAAAAAGATTAGGCATGATTCGCATAAATACAGTAAACTATAATCAGACATTGACTTTAGTAAAGATATTAACAGAATTTATCTAAAACAAATTATTAAGCAGAAAATTTTGGGGGAAAAGGCGCTTTTTTTTCCGATCACCTGACGTGACCCTTTCTCAGGGCTTTCAAAATCACGAAAAGCTTGCCCATACGGTGAGGATAACATAATAATGCTCCCAATACCGATTGGCGGCCATAACGCTTCTTCATGAATGAAACCGAGGGAAACAGGTCGCCTGCAATAAAGATAAGCTTCCCCTTAATTCCGTTAATGGCACTGAGATTCCTCCGGTACACCTCTGAGGGAGTGACAGGCTCTGCATAACCCGGATCTTCCAGATTGACAAGGAACCTGTCTGTATTAATCAGCTCCGGCTTAATACCTGCCGTGAATTTCTCAGGAACATAAAAATCATATATTACTTTCATGAGGTAAAGAACCGCCTTCACTTCATCTTCAATTCCTGCCATGCGCGCTTCATCAACCAGGGAATCAGTAAGTATTTTGCCGCTCTCATTAAGCAGCAGAAGGTAAATATCACAGTAAAGCCTCAGCTGGAACTCTCCCTTGTCTTCATGTTTCTGCATATGCATGACCAGGCTGAGAAAGTTGATCTGCGGCGGCAAGATATTACAGGTCATGCCTCCGGCAGTGACATTTACCGGCATACGCAGAGCCATCTCAGTAAGCCCGCCAGCCCTGGCCCCAAAGAGCCTGTGATGCAGGTCGACAGAAATTCCGCCGCGGTGCATCTCGGGAAGATGATTGCCGAAATCCAGTATTATATTGTGGTAAAGAGACGATTTCATGGGCCGGCTTACAAAGCCGAGCGACTCAATTACATCCCTTGCCTTCAGTGCATCAGCAGGAGAAACGAGCAGGTCAGCATCACTCATCTGTCTCAACCCCCTTGATCTGTACACCGAGTGCTCCAGCGCCAGCCCCTTGAGCAATAAAACCCTGATGCCCGATTTCTCCAGCGCCTGTATTATCTCTGCAGCCACAGCGGTAATGTAAGTCACCCTTGCAATTGTCTTTAGCATTATGCCTTCAAGTCTCTTCCGCTCATTTTCTTTTACCTGGTGCGCAAGCTGCATGTCATCAAGATTACGCCATACCAGCGCAGCCACACCGTGCCTGATGGCCAGGCCGGCAAAGGAGCTCCAGTCGGTGACTGCACGGCAGAGATCCTCTGCCCGCCGGCGCTCATCCGGCGTGAAGTCAACCCTGCTGAGGGCTATCAGAAGGTCTGTAATATAATTTAACTCTGACCCCTCAGCTGTCATTTGTACAGAGATTTTTGCCGCATGAACATCGAATAATACCGGCCGCCGGAAGCCAACAGTTCTTCATGTGTGCCGGTCTCAACCACCTTCCCGTTATCAAGTACAACTATCCTGTCAGCATCCCTGACATTGGCAAGACGATGACTGACCAGGATGCATGTCCTGGTCCCGGCAATTTCTCCCAGCCTTGAGAATATCTCATATTCGGAATCGGCATCAAGAGACGATGAAGGTTCATCAAGGATGAGCACCGGCGCATCACGGTACAAAGCCCTGGCTATGGCTATCTTCTGCCACTCACCCCAGCTAAGCTCACGGCCGCCCTCGGTATGATGACCCAGCATAGTATCATAGCCCTCCGGAAGCTTTTCAAGGAAAGCTGCAATGCCAGCTTTGGATGCTGCTTCTCTTAAACGCTCCGCATTATCAGGAGAGGAGGTATCTCCAAGCTTTATATTCTCAGCCGCAGTGAGGTAGTATAACATAAAATCCTGAAAAACAACAGAAAAGTGCTTCCGGTATTCCTCCCTGTCAAACAGGCTTATCTCTTTTCCTCCGAGCCTGACAGACCCCGAATCAGAGTCATAAAGTCCACACAGAATTTTTACCAAGGTCGTCTTTCCTGACCCGTTAGGTCCTACAATGGCCACTTTTCCCCCGCTGGCGATCTTCAGGCTGACATTTTTCAGAGCAGGAGAGGCACTACCGCGATACGTGAATGTCAGGTTATTTACTTCAATGTCATCAGATGCGGGGATATCTTTGGACCCGCCCTCTTCCCTGCTATCACTCTCAACATCAAGAAAAAGAAAGATGTCTCTGAGAAAAAGTCTGTCTTCAGCCAGTCCTGACATCCCTGACACTGCATCACGCAGATAGACCATGGCCTGCCTGAAAGCTACAAGGTACATGGCCATCTCCCCGGCTGTGATCCTGGTGTCAATAAATGAAAGGGTTGCATAGACAAGTATGCCTCCGAAGATCAGCATCTTTACAACCGATGCCGCCGTCTCCAGTGATGAATTTCTTTTGACGGCTGCAAGCTCCTCCTCTCCTGACTCCGTGAAGTTTTTTCTGTAATGTCCCTCAAAAAAACTGCCGAGGCCAAAGAGCTTCACCTCCCTGGCAGGTCTTTCTCCTGTCAGCAGCCAGCTGAAGTAAGAGGCTTCCCTGGACAACGGTGTGACTTTTTTCCTCACACGGTAAAGCCTGCCTGAGTTGCGGATCTTAATCCATAACACTGGGATAAAGGCAAGCACAAGAACTCCCAGGGCCATGAGGCTGAATTTGCTGAGAACAACAGCCATTGCCAGGAAAGAAACAGCACCCCTGAACAATAACATTATGTCAGAAACCACCCCGGCGGGTCTCCATGAGATATCCCTTACTGCCCTTGTCAGCATATCATGATGTGCCGGATCTTCAAAATAGCTCAGCCCCAGTGATGAAGAGCGACCATGAATGAGAGAGGCAATATGCTTTTCTAGCAGGTAGGCCTGCTTTCTTGATATGAAACTGCCCCATGATGAAAGGATATCATCTAAAAGCAGCGCCACCACCAGTGCGGCAACGAGCCCGATGACCCCGTAGCCGGCTGAGCTTTGTCCGGTGCCGGCCGCCCCGGTAATACCGTCGATGTAGTGCTTTATCAGAAAAAGTACGGCCAGAGGCAGCAATGATCTTAATGTCAGTATTATGGCGCCAACAATTGTCTGCCTGCCGGAACTGCTGAGGAGAAGTTCCAGTGATCTGCTTATAGTCTTGTCTTTGATCGGCATAATAATTGATGCAGATACAAAGATAACAAGATGAGGATATTTGCAATCAGACAGTTGCCTGACTCATAAACACAAAATAAAGCTTGTGTTTACCGGTGGTTTTCTTAATTTTGCATAAATAAAAACTCATGCGGGTTTAAAAGAAGTATAAGTGGCATCTATTAAGGGTCGGGAAAGTCATAAGATGAAAGGTTAACAATGAAAAGGATAATACTGTTTCTGAGTATCGTCATTCTCTATACAGTCTCTGCCGTTGCACAGCTGGTGGGTGACGGAAGTATTGCCAATCCTTACCATGGATTCCTGAACGGAAACCTGACCATCTCAGGCACTAAATATTTCGATGGGAATATTTATGTTGATAACGAGAAACTCACCGTTTTGGCCGGAGCCCGGGTTGTAGCACTACAGATAAGAGCGTCAATATTTGTTACAAACACCGGACAGTTCGAAGCTGCCGGCACTTCCATAAGTCCTGTACTGTTTACCTCAGACCTTGACAGGGACGGCATTTTCGGTGAATCAACAGACCAGTGGGGAAACATAACCATTACCTCAACAGCCCAGAGCACAATAAGCTACTCCGTTTTTGAGCGCGGACTCAAGAACTTCTTTAAATTCGGAACGCTGGGTGGAGGACTCAGTATAGGCACATCAGCTGTCACTGTCAACAACTGTACGTTCCGCAACTGTCTGGCAAACCGCGGAGGAGCCATTGCTGTTGTTACAGGCTCTTCACCGGTAATATCCAGGTGTACATTTAGCATTAACAGCGCAACGGAACAGGGAGGCGCAATCTATATCGAGGCAGGATCATCACCGGTGATATCCAATTCAGTGTTTAACGGTAACAGCTGCACTTCAGTCACAATGAAGGGCGGCACAATTGCATCTGTTTCAAGTTCTCCGGTAATCGTGAATTCAGACATTGTGTACAGTACCGCGTCTGTTGCCGATGGAACCTCCATATACCTCGAAAGCTCTCCTGGAGCCATGATTGTCAATACAATTATCTGGGGAGGCTCAAATCATATAGGCCTCACAGGCACTCCTTCAACGGTGTTTGCCTCCAGCGCCATCGAGGGTGTCACCTTTACGGGGAACATCACTCTCAACAGTAGTAATACAGCTGCCGACGGTCCTAATTTTGTTAATCCGACAGCTGGAAATCTTACTCTCGATTTTGTCTCTCCACTGCGCGACACGGGTCTCGGAAGTTATGTCGGTGTTACTATTCCTTCCACTGACATCAATGCCAAGGGTCGTGTATATATAACGGATATAGGCGCTTATGAGATGGTCTACAGCCGCTGGAACGGCAGTATCGGAACATCATGGACGTACCCGAAGAACTGGGAACGGAGTTATCTTCCGGGGGCAACCAATATTGTTATTCCTGGCGGACTTACCAATTATCCCACCGCGGCTCCCGGCCCTTCATTTACCCTTAATGCCGGTCTTCGTATGATCATGAATCCGGGCAGCAAGGCAACATTCGCTTCGCTCACAAATAACGGGACCATTGATATTCAGGCTGATGCTTCCGCCATGGCCTCGCTCCTTACCGGAAGCTATTCCGGAACAGGAGGGTTAATGAGAGTGGCTGTTTATGTCACTGGCGGAGATATTATACCTGAGGAAGTCGGCCGCTGGCACTATATAGCAGCACCTGTAACTGTCTCTAAATCAGTCATCACCGACATCGACCCGTTTAACCTGATGAACTATGACGAGACCAAGGTGACCACCGATGATATCCAGGGATGGCAATGGCACGACGGCTGGGACGGTACCACCGGATTCAGTACTATGGATGCCAGAAGAGGCTACAATATTTCTTTTGCAATGGATACAACCGTTGTGTTCAACGGACTCACATCGCTTACCACAACCATGGGACAGATAAACCTGCCCTTCAGCGGTTCAGGAGGCGACACCTCACTCTACGGATACTCTCTTGTTGGTAACTCCCTCACCTGCGGGATAAACTGGGATCTGGTCACAAGGTCAGATACAGGCTATGTCAGAAATGCAATCTACATTACAAAAGATGATTATGTTGCCTCATATGTGAGAGGCGTAGGAACAAACGGAGGCTCTGCACATATCCCTCCCCTCCAGGCTTTCTTTGTAAAGACAAGGGCAACCGGCACTTATATCACAATCCCTGACAATGCCAGGGAACACAACTCAACCTTAAGATATAAATCGGCCCAGAATATCCCTCTGGTAAGACTCGAACTCTCTTCTCAAACGGGCAGGGACGAGACGGTTATAAGGCTTGACCGGCAGGCGACCCCCGGCTTTGACAATGAGCTGGATGCGGAGAAAGTCTTCGCGCCGCGTGAGCGTAACCCTCTGGTTTATTCGGTAATGAACGGTGAAAATTACTCCATCAACTCAATCCGGTGGCCAAAATCGCAGACAACCGTTCCGCTCACCTTGAAAATCCCTGCTGACGGCACCTATAATCTTAAACGATCACAGTTGCAGGCGCTGGGAGGGGCCAGGGTCACCCTGACAGATAAACTGTCGGGAAAGTCCGTTGATCTTATGACAGTATCGGATTATCCGTTTTCGGCAACTGCCGGGACCGTCGCAGACAGGTTCTTCCTGACCCTCTATGCAGCGGCACCGGAGGTAAAGAAACAGGATGCCACTCCTTCGTCATTAAAAATCTATGCTTCCGGAAATAAGATATGCATTCTTCCGTCCGGCAGTGAATGGAATGACGTTAAAGGTAAAGTGAGAATATTCGATATAACAGGTAGTGTGATCCTGACAGGCATTGAAGAACTGTTTAACACAGGCGAGATAAAGGAATATTACCCGGAAATTGCCAGTGGGCTGCTTATTGTTGAGGTTAATGCAGGGGGTAAGAGATACCTTGAAAAGCTGGTTCTGACAAGATAATCCTTTCGCTGTTTAAAAATGTTTAAGAGGGAATAAAAGCAAATCAATTATATTTGGGCTCTGACTATCAGTCAAACAGGTATGAATAAAAATAAGAGAAGATATGTTAGGCCTTCGGTGGTACGCATCGAGCTTGACTACTCGATCTCTCTTGTCATGATGACCACCGCTCCTCCGAACCCGCCGCCACGCAGGCATGGGATCGGCGACAGCAAGCCGGATCCATTCCAGTCGCCCTTTTCAGATAAGCCTTTCAATTGAAAAAATAAGGGGCGGACCATCACGGTCCGCCCCTGCCTTTTTATACTGTCCCTACCTTTTAGTGGAGCAGTGTTATATCACCGGCCTTCTTGAACGGCCTGCCGTTAGCATAATTGCCCTCAACAAGCCATACATAAACGCCCTGCTGGCACAGCTTGTTCCTGTAGTAACCGTTCCATGGTTTGTTGATGTCATAGCTCTCGAAGATAAGGGTACCCCACCTGTCAAAGATCTGCAGATGATAGTTCAGCACCGTCTCCCTGATAGGCGGATAGAAGAACTGGTCAACAGCATCACCTGCAGTAGGCAGTCCGTCAATCTCAATAGGACCGTCAGGATTAGGTTTGAAGACTGTGGCAAAGAT
>DATKUS010000170.1:0-7235 GCA_035530535.1 Bacteroidales bacterium | reverse complement strand
TTGAGGGAGTGGATGCCTTTACAGTAGGGCTGCGTGCAGAGCAGAAGAAGACGGTAGCGGATCAGAACCTTCCTGTGTTCATTGCAGTAATGGATAACGGTGACACCCTTCATATTTTTCCTATTGAAGGCAAGGGTCTCTGGGGGCCGATCTGGGGTTATGTGGCTCTTAAGCCTGATATGAGTACCATTGCCGGTGTGACCTTTGATCACAAGGGCGAGACACCAGGTCTCGGAGCGGAGATAAACACAACTACGTTTGAAAGTCAGTTCCTGAACAAAGGCATTTATGAGAACGGTAAATTCGTTTCAATAAAGGTTGTCAAGGGCGGCGCTGATCCTTCAAACCTGCATGAGGTTGACGCTATCTCAGGAGGTACGATAACGAGCAAGGGTCTCGAGGCGATGGTCCACGACGGCCTGATTAAGTATGAAAAATTTTTCACTGAAAACAGGAAGTAGACATGGAAAACATAGAAAAGGAGCCGCTCTTCTCGGCAAAAAATATAAAGCTGATGACCAATCCCCTGAGCCAGGAGAATCCTATCACCGTGCAGGTGCTTGGTATATGTTCTGCTCTGGCGGTGACGGTCAAGATGAAGCCTGCAATTGTCATGGCACTCTCTGTAATGGCCGTTCTGGCGGTGTCAAATGTGGTAATATCCGCAATGCGGAAATCTATCCCCGGAAGGATCCGGATAATTGTCCAGCTTGTGGTCATTGCAACGATGGTGATCCTTGTGGATCAGTTCCTGAAAGCATTTGCCTTTGATGTCAGCAAACAGCTCTCAGTGTTTGTAGGACTTATAATTACAAACTGTATTCTCATGGGCCGCCTCGAGGCTTTTGCGATGGGAAATAAGCCATGGCCGGCATTTCTTGATGGCCTGGGTAATGCAGGTGGGTACGGACTGATACTTATCATTGTCTCATTTTTCCGCGAGCTTCTTGGCAGCGGAAGCTTCATGGGTTATCCCATAATGGAAAAACTCGGCATTTATAAGACGGGGTATGAAGACAACGGCATGATGATCCTCCCTCCAATGGCCCTGATAACGGTGGGACTGATAATCTGGGTACAGCGCAGCCGCAACAAATCACTTCTTGAAACAAAGTAACGTAGCAGAAGATGGAAAACCTACTCAATATATTCGTAAGGTCGATCTTTATCGACAACATGATCTTCGCCTTCTTCCTGGGCATGTGCTCTTACCTTGCCGTGTCGAAGACAGTGAAGACCTCTGTGGGACTCGGGGTGGCCGTGGTATTTGTGCTGCTGATAACCGTGCCTGTCAACTTCCTCCTTGAAAAATTTGTGCTGAAGAAGGGGGCGCTGATATGGATGAGTGACAGCTTTGCCACCCTGGACCTCAGCTTTCTCTCATTTATCATGTTTATCGCGGTCATCGCTTCAATGGTTCAGCTGGTTGAGATGGTCATTGAGAAATTCAGTCCCGCACTGTACAATTCACTTGGCATCTTTCTTCCTCTGATAGCTGTAAACTGTGCTATACTTGGCGCTGCGCTCTTCATGCAGGAGAGGGAATACGACAACATAGCCGAAGCAACCGTCTTCGGATTCGGTTCAGGAATAGGATGGATGCTGGCCATCGTGGCCCTGGCGGCCATCAGGGAGAAGATGCGCTATTCCAATGTGCCGGCGCCATTACGCGGACTGGGCATAACTTTTATTCTTACAGGACTGATGGGGATAGCATTTATGAGCTTTCTGGGTATTAAACTCTAAAGTAACCAAACAATAATATGATATTAGGAATTTCTCTTGCAGGCACAGTATTGATGAGCATGGTTGTTTTCATGCTGGTCATGATACTCCTCGTGGTGGTGCTGTTATATGCAAGACAGAAGCTGACTCCCCAGGGAGATGTGACCCTGAAGATAAATGACCGTGAACTGACTGTCTCACCCGGATCAAACCTGCTCTCAACACTATCGGGCAATGAAATATTTCTGCCTTCAGCATGCGGAGGCGGAGGCACCTGCGGCATGTGCAAGTGCCAGGTGGTTGAGGGCGGAGGCGCAATACTGCCAACAGAGACAGGCTTTTTCACCCGCAGGGAGCAGCATGACAACTGGCGCCTCGGATGCCAGGTAAAGGTGCGGGAAGACATGACCATCCATGTCCCCGAAGCCGTACTGGGAATCAGGAAGTGGGAATGCACAGTGGTCTCAAACAGGAACGTCGCAACATTTATCAAGGAGTTTGTTGTTAAACTGCCTGAAGACGAAGATCTGATCTTTAAATCGGGCGAATATGTCCAGATAGATGTCCCTGTCTGCGAGGTAGACTTCAGCAAGGACATTGAGGTAGAAGAAGAATACAGGCCCGACTGGGACAAGTTTGGTATCTGGGACCTGAAAATGAAGAACAAAGAGGCTACATACAGGGCTTATTCGATGGCCAACTATCCGGCAGAGAAAAACCTGATCATACTGAACATACGTATTGCCACTCCGCCCTGGGACAATGCGAAGAAGCAGTTCATGAACGTGCTGCCGGGCATCTGTTCATCATATATCTTCTCACGGAAACCGGGAGACAAGGTGACTATTTCAGGCCCTTACGGCGAGTTCCACATCAAAGATACACAGAACGAAATGGTATATGTCGGCGGAGGAGCAGGTATGGCTCCGCTGAGATCACATATATTCCACCTTCTCAGGACACTGAAGACAGGCCGGAAGGTAAGCTACTGGTACGGTGCCAGGTCAAAGCGCGAGATGTTCTATGAGGATGAGTTCCATGAGTTGGAGAAGAAGTTCCCGAATTTCACATTTAACATAGCTCTCTCGGAGCCATTGCCTGAAGATAAATGGACCGGGATGACCGGGTTTATCCATAAGGTATTATTAGACAACTATTTGAGCAAAATCGAGGAACCGGAGGAGATTGAATATTATCTCTGCGGTCCTCCAATGATGAACTCGGCAGTGCTGAAAATGCTTGATGACCTGGGTGTCCCGAATGAGAATATAGCCTTTGACGACTTCGGAGGGTAAGAGATTGGAGAGTTGAAAAGTTGAAGGGTGAGGGGTTGATAATTCCGAAGGAATGACATTATTATAGCAGGAGTTGTAAAAAAGTCAATTTTCCCCTCCTGAGCCAGAGCCTGCCCGCCCTTTGGCGGGAGGGGTCTTCTCCGCTGATGGCGGAGAAGGGGGTGGTCTGTAAACATGAAAAAAACAATTATAATTTTCTTAACCGCGCTCCTCTTCCAGGGTTGCAACCCTCCGCCGGAGTATGCTGAGATCAACGGCCTGACCCAGGGCACCACCTATCATATTGTCTTTGAAACAGCCCCCCAGAGAGACCTCTCTGACATCAGAACCCAGATTGAGAGAATCCTGACCGGCGTTGACAACTCCCTGTCAATATACAATGATTCATCTGTTATATCGCTCATTAACAGCAATATAAACTATCATACGGATACTCTCTTCTGCGAGATGTTCCGCCAGTCGAAGGATGTATGGGAGAAAAGTGCCGGCGCTTTTGACATCACCGTCGGACCCCTGGTAAAGGCATGGGGATTTGGTCCTGATGCCATGAAGCGCTTTGATGAGACAAAACTTGACTCGCTTATGGCGCTTGTAGGAATGGAGAAGGTCAGCCTTTCCGGTGGCAGCCTCGTCAAGTATGATCCGGATATGTATATAGATGTGAATGCCATAGCCCAGGGATATACTGTGGATCTCCTTATTGATTTTCTGAATAATAGGGGTATAAACGACTGTCTTGTTGAGGTGGGAGGTGAGGTACGCACTTCAGGCGACAAAGGCGGCAAAGGATGGAGAGTAGGCGTTGACAAACCTGTTGACGGCAACAACAATCCCGGGGAGGACCTTGAGGCCATCGTCAGGCTTGACGGACTTTCACTGGCCACCTCCGGTAACTACAGGAAGTTCTACATTGACAACGGGGTAAAGTACTCACACACTATTGATCCCCACACGGGATACCCGGTACGGCATACACTTCTCAGCGCCACCATAATAAGCAGCGCATGTGCTACTGCTGACGCATGGGCAACAGTCTGCATGGTAGTAGGAAAGGACTCAGCAGCAGCATTCATCGAAAAATATGATTTTCTTGAAGGGTACCTTATTTACTCTGATGAGGAGGGTAACATGAAGACCTGGATGTCAGCGGGTCTTAAAAAGATTGTTGAAGAAGAGTAGGTCTTACTGAAGTCTGCATCCCTCGCAGCCCGCAATCCCTTCCCCGGGTTTGCATCCTGTATCAGTATCCTGTGCGCAGGAGATACCTCTCTTGCGCATCTCTTTGTTGCGACTTATATGCGTTTCAGGAAACCGGCCTTTAGGCCTGATAAGAATGCTGATGCCCAGCCCCAGGAGGGCTGCAGCTATAAGAACGAAGGATAATATTAACAATTTGATGAACATTTTTTCCTGGCTTCAGGGTTCAAATTTAAATACATTAAGCCTTTAATACTACAACAACTCCTGCAATCTTTTGTTCCCGAAGAGGCTATTCTAGTCAGGGTCTTCTTCTTTCTGTTTCATCTCCTCCATCTCTTCAGGTGTGTACCTGTGGATTTTATAATTGATAGAGGCAATGAAGAAGCTCATGAAAGGACCTATGATATTAAAGAAGCAGTAAGGTGCATAAGCCCATGTTGAGACACCGAGAATACTTGACTGTGTTGCACCGCAGGTGTTCCATGGAACAAGGACTGAAGTGACAGTCCCGGAGTCTTCCAGAGACCTGCTGAGCAGTTCAGGCTTGAAACCCATGTCGCGGTATTTTTTAGCGAACATCCTTCCCGGAACCACTATTGCCAGGTATTGGTCGGAGGCTGTCACATTAAAGAAGAAACATGTGGCAAGTGTTGATCCGACAAGCGAGCCGGCACTGTGAACATGACGCATCAGGCTCTTCGTGATCTTCTTAAGCATGCCGGCGGCCTCCATTATCCCTCCGAAGGTCATTGCACAGATGATGAGCCAGACGGTGTTTAACATCCCGGCCATCCCCCTGGTCTTCATAAGCTCATCAACGGAAGTATCGCCAGTGGTCACAGATACTGCCCCGAACATTGTTTTTGTGACGGCTATATAAGCCTGTTTTACAAAAGAACCGTCGGTAGCAGCTATTTCTTTAAGTATGTGCGGCTGGAAGATAACTGCGCAGAGGGCTCCCAGGAGAGTTCCGCCAAGCAGTGCCGGCAGCGGAGGAACTTTCTTCACTATGATGAAGATAAGCATTGCCGGCACTATCAGAAGTATCGGAGTGACATTGAATTTTGTCTTTATGGCAGCCTGCACTACAGCCGCGCTTGCTTCTGTACCGCTGTGTTCACGCGTGAATCCGATGACGAGGAAAATTATAAGCGTGATGATCCATGTTGGACCGGTTGTCAGCATCATGTATCTTATATGCGTGAAGAGGTCGGTACCAGCTACGGCCGGTGCCAGGTTGGTGGTATCTGAAAGGGGAGACATCTTATCCCCGAAATAGGCTCCCGAGATAATGGCGCCGGCTATCATCGCCTCATTGAACCCGAGGGTTTTGCCGATGCCAAGCAGGGCCACACCCATGGTTGCCACCGTTGACCAGGAACTGCCTGTGGAAACAGACACCAGCGAGCATATGAATACAGTGGCAAAAAGAAATATCTTGGGATTGAGTATCTCGAGGCCGTAGTAAATAAGCATAGGTATGACGCCGCTTATCATCCAGGTGCCTGCCAGTGAACCTATAAGAAAAAGTATAAGCATCGCCGGCATGGCAGTGCTGATGGAATGGACAACCCTGTCGAGAAGATGCTGCCATTTAAATCCCTGGTAAACAGCTATTATGCCTGCCACAGTGGCGCCCATTATGAGGGCTATCTGGTTAGCGCCGGAGAGAGTGTCATCACGGAAAAATTTGACATTGAGACCAAGCAATATGATAAGCACTATCAGCGGCAGCAGCGACTGCAGCATTGAGGGGGTCTTGATCTTCTCAGTCATAGATGATTTTTACCGTTGTGCCGTGCAATTTACCATTTTTCGCGATTTTTCTTGATTTTACTCCGGGAATTCAGTATATTGTCTTTTGGTTTGTATTGAAATGGGACAGTATCCTGACATATTCAGCATTAATCCTGAGGATAAGATACCCGGGAAGGGGAGGGTTCTCATCTCTGAACCATTCCTTACCGACCGTTTTTTTAACCGTACTATTGTATTCATTACCGAGCATACACCCCAGGGAACGGTGGGGTTTATTCTTAACAGGGTCATTGACCTGATGGTCAGCAGCGCCGTGGAGGGCTTTGACAAATGGGATGAGCACCTCTCAATTGGTGGACCGGTAGCGCCTGACACCCTTAATTACCTTCACACCCTCGGAACAAAGGTGCCGGGCAGCGTGCCTGTCTTACCAGGACTATGGTGGGGAGGAGAGCTGGATGCCCTGCGCAATCTCATTGCCACCGGGACAGTAGGACGTGACCAGGTACGATTTTTCCTCGGTTATTCAGGATGGGAGAAGGGTCAGCTGAAAAAAGAACTGAATGAAAACTCATGGGTGATAGCAAGGGTACCTCCCGAGGTTATCATGAAGAGCCGCGGTGATGTGTGGAAAGAGGTACTGCGCTCTCTGAAGAACAAATATAAGATCTGGGCTGAGTTCCCGGAGTCACCCGAGATGAACTGATTCTCCGGAGACACCCGGTCGTGACCAGATTTTCTGGAGAGTATTGGTGATGAACAGATTTACGCAGGTCTGTCAGTGCATTATTTTAAAGACAAGCTCCCTCAAAATATCTCCCGTATCACTGCCGGCATCGCCGAATCCCTTTGCTTTAAGATCATAAGAACGTATAAGGCTTATAGCGTTCATCACGCTTCCCATGGGGTAAACGGCTGAAGCTGCCTTGTAATCCCTGACATAACCCGGATAAGTCTTAAGTGCGGCAATCACATTGCCCTCACTTCTGTCTTTGAGGTTGTGATAGATGAGCACCCTGGTGAAGTTTGAGAAGAGGCTGGGGAAGATTATGGGTATTATCTCTTTCTTTGAGTGGGAGGCATAATAGTTCACCACCCTGGCTGCCTTCAGCGGATCACGGTAAACAATGGCCTTCCAAAGCTCGTTAGGAGTATAATCCTTGCTGATCCCGATGCTCTTTTCAATGAGGGCGGTGTCAATACGGGGATTTTCCTTCGGCAATGAGATTATCAGCTTGTCAAGTTCATTGGCTATCT
>DATKUS010000169.1:0-2393 GCA_035530535.1 Bacteroidales bacterium | reverse complement strand
TCACCGGCACCTCTCCGAGTTCGAACATAAGGTTATTCTCACGGCGGTATTTCAGGGGTATAAAGGCATTGAACCCCGATGTGCGATCCTGAAGCTCGCGCAGGCGCATCATATGATCTATCCGTTGTTCTGCACTCTCGGCATGGCCATATAGCATGGTTGCATTTGACGGTAATCCCAGTTTGTGCGCTGCTTCATGAATCGCGAGATATGTTTCGGCGTCTGCCTTTTCGCGGCAGATGCGCTTACGCAGCGTCTCGTCAAAGATCTCGGCACCACCGCCGGGGATGGAATCGAGGCCATATTCCTTCAGCAGCTGCAGACCCTCAGTGAAGGTCATACCTGCTTTTTTGATAATGTAATCAAGCTCAACAGCAGAATAGGCTTTGATGCTTATATCAGGACGAAGCTTTTTTATGGCTGCGAGTATCCTGCCATAATAGTGAATGTCACGTGATGGATGAACCCCTCCCGTAATATGCACTTCCGTGACTGGCACTCCGTCAAATCGTCTTACGATGTCAAGTATCTCATTTTCCGTCAGTTCCCAGCTCTCTGTGTCACCCTCTGGTTTGTGGTACGAGCAGAAACGGCAGTTATAAATGCATATATTGGTTGGTTCTATGTGAAAATTACGGTTGAAGAAGACAGCTTCGCCACTGTGCATTTTCTTCGATTCCGTTGCCAGTACTGCCATCAGTGAGAGTTCGGCTTTGCGGTAGAGGGTGAGGGCTTCATCAGGAGTGATTCTTTTCCCGTCAAGGACTTTTGCTGCCACCACGGTAAGGTTGGGGTCAATATTTTTAAGGATTATCTCTTTCATAAACTATTGAATAGGCAAATTTAACAAGAGGTTATACAGATAAAAAAGAAACCGCCCTGATTGTTCATCAAGACGGTCTCTTTATTTTCTTATCAGCCTGTCAGTCTTTATGACCTATCTCGTCAGAAGTGGTCAGTTTCTTCCTGCCTTTGGCTCTGCGGGCGGCAAGAATGCGCCTGCCATTCGGGGTAGACATCCTCTCCCTGAAACCGTGAGTGTTGGTTCTCCTTTTCCTTGATGGCTGAAATGTCCTCTTCATCGTAAAAATATTTTCGTGTGGTTACTTACTTGTTTTTAAGACTGCAAAGGTAGTGATTTTTTGAAAATACAAAACACAGAAGAAGATTTTTTTCCGGCTTACCAGGGGAGATAGACTATTTTTTTGGTTTCGAAGTAAGATTCATCAAACCATTTGCTTATGTGAGTCACTGTTATTTTGCCTACAAAAGGCTTCAGTTCCTCTTCCAGATCACCCCCTTTCAGGCAGATATATCCGTTTCGCACAGGATTGAACTGGCGGGGTGAGATGAGATGCCTGGTCTGGCTCACAAACCGTGACATATCGGTCACGGCACGGCAAATGACAAATTCATATCTTCCGGTGAAATCTTCAGACCTGCCGGTCATGGTTGTGACATTCTTAAGGCCGAGAGCATTTACTATTTCGTTAACTATCTTAATTTTTTTTGCTATTGAATCGATCAGGGTGAACTCCACGTCGGGAAACATCACCGCAAGAGGAATACCGGGGAGTCCGCCACCGGTTCCTACATCAATTATTTCAGTACGGGGGGCAAACGAAATAAACTTTGCAATAGCGAGAGAATGGAGGAGGTGACTGACCTCAAAATTCTCAATATCTTTCCTGGAGATAACGTTTATGCGTTCATTCCATTCCGCATACAATGCCGGCAGCATTGACAGGAGCCTCTCCTGCTCAGCGGTAAGGGATGAGAAATATCTGGCTGTAAGGGTGCTCACAGCTCCTTATCTTTACTCCTGATAATGTTCTGAATAAGGGTTTTGGCCCGGAAGAGCCGTGCCTTCACCGTACCTATGGGGAGGCTCAGCTCGGTAGCTATCTCCTCATATGAATAATCCTCAAAATAGCGCAGTTCGATCAGTCTGCGGTATCTGGGCTTAAGGCTGCTGATGATGTTGTTAAGAGTATCAGCCAGTTCCCTGTCTATCATTAGCTGGTCCGGGGCCCTGGTATTGGAAGCTATTGTGGCCTCCATCTCATCCTCCTCACCTTCATCATGATCAAAGGGCCGGGGAGTCTGGCTCTTTCGTCTTAGAAAATCAATGCAGTTATTTGTTGCAATGCGAAATAGCCATGTGCTGAAAGCATGGGTGGGGGTATAATTGGAAAGATGATTGAATGCTTTTCCGAAGGCTTCAATGGTAAGGTCCTCCGCATCAGAAGGATTGGTGACCATTTTGAGTATTACATAATAAACAGAGTCGCGGTAACGGTCAAGCAGTCCGGCATATGCTTTTTTGTCGCCGTGAAGGGCACGTTCTATGATCTTGAGGTCGTGCCGTGCTTTCTCCGAGAGGCCATTTTCTA
>DATKUS010000168.1:0-9250 GCA_035530535.1 Bacteroidales bacterium | reverse complement strand
TGTGTCCCACATATAAAGCGCACTGAAGACATGCCGTATCCCCGTGTTTCAAGTCCGTCATGAGCCGCCTTTATTACTTCCGGATGGCTCGAGAGGCCGAGATAATTATTGGCGCACATGTTTATCACTTTCTTCACTTCGTCGCCGGAAGGAAACTCAACTTCTATGTCTGCAGCCTGGGGAGAATGTATGAATCGCTCTTCCTTGTATATACCCGCACTTCGGATATTCTGAAGCTGTGCCTGGTAAAGGCCTTTTACCTTTTCACTGAAGCTCATGGTATTAATTTTTGGTTTATTTTATGTATTCATTCACAAGCACAACTATCTTGTTTACAGAATCAAAAGCCTCAGGTGTTGCTTTTGAGGGAGGGATCTTGATCTTGAATTTGTTTTCAAGAAAAACCAGGAGTGAGACCATTGAGAATGAATCGACATATCCGCTTGAGATCAACGGGGTATCATATGTGATCTTTTCATCCTCATCATCTATATATTCTTTGATAACATACTGAAGGATAGTTTCTTTAATGTCTTCCATGGTTCTTACATTTTTAGGTTGCAATTGTTGTGAATAATTCCTGATCAATCATTTTCAAGGGTCGAAATATCTCCGGTATCCTCGCCCCATTCTTTGGCATGAAGCAGCCGTCTCATTATTTTTCCGCTGCGGGTTTTGGGGAGTGTATCCAGGTATTCAATTTCCTGCGGCATAGCGAGGGGGGAGAGTTTTTTACGGATGAAATTCATTATCTCAAGCTCAAGGTCAGAAGATGGGGAGAACCCGGGCTTGAGTGTGATAAATGCTTTTACCACCTCCATATTAACTTTATCGGGTTTGGCCACCACTGCCGATTCTCCCACTGCCGGATGCTCAAGGAGCGCTGATTCTACCTCAAACGGACTTACAAGGTGTCCGCCGGTATTGATGACATCGTCATCGCGCCCTGTAAACCAATAGTATCCTTCATTATCGATACTTGACCTGTCACCGGAAAGATACCATCCGTTCACAAACTTTTCTTTATATTTTTCCTCATTGTTCCAGTAAGAGCGCATCATCGAGGGCCAGCCCGGCTTAAAGGCTATAAGGCCTATTTTACCGGGTTCCTTAATAGGCTCAAAGGTTTTTAGATCGAGAACGACACCGGTAATACCGGGGAACGGTTTGCCCATTGATCCTGGCTTAACCTTCATCCCCGGGAAGTTTGTTATCATTATTGATCCTGTCTCTGTCTGCCAGAAAGTATCGAGGAAAGGTTTCCCGAAGATCCTTTGCGACCAGATGACTGCCTCGGAATTAAGTGGCTCGCCCACACTTGCAAGATGCCTGATAGAAGAAAGGTCATAATCCTTAATTATTTCGTCTCCTGCCTTCATCAGTGACCTGATTGCCGTGGGTGCTGAATACCACATTGTGATCCTGTACTTTTCTATGAACTTATACCATGCCTGGGCAGAGAAGCCCGTATCAAGCACGCATTGCGTAATGCCAAGGCTCCAGGGCCCAATAATACCATATGAGGTACCTGTCACCCAGCCCGGATCGGCGGTACACCAGAAAATATCATCATCACGCAGATCAAGAACCCATTTTGTTGTAAGATATTGTGATATAAGTGAATAGTGAACGTGTTTAACTCCTTTGGGCTGTCCTGTAGTACCGGAAGTATAATGCAAAACAGAAGGCGATTCGGCCTTTGTGGGATAAATCTCAAGGTTCTCTACAGGGGCCGAACCCTTAAGACTAAAGGCCACCTCCCTGTTTTCAAGAGCCTTAGAAGGATTGTAGTCTACAATGATAATGAACTCCAGTGACGGCAGCCTGTCAAGTATCTTCCTCACCTTCGGGAGATGTTTTCTCTGGGTGATGATGGCCCTTGTGCCCGCATTCTCAAGCCGGACAAAGAGCGACTCATCTCCGAAAGCAGAAAAGAGAGGCTGCGCAATTGCGCCGATCTTCAGTACCCCGAGGAATGATAAATAGAGTTCGGGGATCCTGTCCATGAAAAGACAGACCCGGTCTTCATTTTTTATCCCCAGACTTCTGAGAAAAGTTCCTATTGAATTCCCTGCCAGCCGGATGTCATTGAAGGTGTAGCTTTTTTCAACGCCTCCGAAGCCCTCATAGTGAAGAGCTATTTTATCTCCTTTGCCCTTCTGGCATATTCTGTCAGAGCAGTACCAGCCGATGTTTATCACATCACCTTTCCGGTAATCAAGCTCTTTTTCAGCAATAGACCAGCTAAAATCCCGGAGACGTTCTTCGTAGGAGCCAATATTTGACGCAGATGACATTGTATTAGTGTTTTACAATGACATCCAAGTTAAACAATTTTTTTAAAGTACAGCTGATTTACGACATGAATAATATATCCAGGCACTTTAGCTCACTCTAGCTCACTCCCAACTTAATAAAACCTTCCCACAACTGCCTTCTTCCATCACGTCAAATCCTTTCTGGAAGTCGTCAATATGAAATCGGTGGGTGATGATGGGTTCGAGGTTAATGCCTCCGATGATCATCATCTGCATCTTGTACCATGTCTCCCACATCTCACGGCCATATATGCCTTTAAGCGTCAGCGCCTTAAAAATGATATCGCTCCAGGGCACCTCGAAATTGGATGGCAGGATACCGAGCAGGGAAATATTGGAACCGTTGTACATGTTCTCTATCATCTCGCAGAATGCAGCAGGGGAGCCTGACATTTCAAGACCAACGTCAAAACCTTTCATATGCAGTGGTTCAAGTACATCATGGATCTTCTGACCCTTTTTCGGGTTGACCACCATTGTGGCGCCCATTTTTTTGGCTATATCAAGTCTGTAGTCACTGAGGTCACTTGCTACTATGTTACGTGCCCCAGAGAACCTTGCAATGGCCACGGCCATGCTGCCTATCAGGCCTGATCCGGTTATAAGCACATCCTCGCCCAGCAGCGGAAAGGCGAGTGCCGTGTGGGTAGCATTTCCGAAAGGGTCCATTATTGCAGCCCATTCATCAGGAATGCGGTCGTCAAGAAGGACAACGTTCCTGGCCGGGACCTTCACAAACTCTGCAAAAGAGCCATCGATATGAACGCCAATGCCTACTGTGTTCTCGCACACATGCTCCCTGCCCCGGCGGCAGTTACGGCATACGCCGCAGAAAAGATGTCCTTCGCCCGTCACCCGGTCGCCAACTTTCACATTGGTCACTCCGGGACCTATAGCTTCCACGTATCCCATATACTCATGCCCTATGGTCATAGGCACTTTTATGGTCTTCTGCGCCCATTCGTTCCATTCATAGATATGCAGATCGGTCCCGCAGATGGCCGATTTCTTAACCTTGATAAGAACGTCATTATAACCGATCTCAGGAACGGGTACATCCTGCATCCACAGGCCTTTGGCGGCCCTGGCCTTGACAAGTGCTTTCATTTTTCTCATATGTGAAGTGATATAAAATGTAAAATTAATACAATTAAAAGTGATAATTCCTGATTTTTATTAGGACGAAGAAATTACCCTCTCTTTATTTATCTTTGCGCGGTCACCTATTTCCTACTTGAATGACCGACAGAAAAATACGTGTCCGCTTTGCCCCGAGTCCCACAGGGCCTCTTCATATCGGCGGTGTCAGAACCGCCCTTTACAACTATCTTTTTGCACGAAACAACGAAGGTGTATTCATCTTGCGCATTGAAGACACCGACCAGACAAGGTATGTTGAGGGTGCTGAAGAATATATTATGGAAGCCCTGGAATGGGCAGGTATAAAGATAGATGAGGGGGTGCGCGAGGGAGGTCCTCATGCTCCTTACCGTCAGAGTGAAAGGAAAGAGATCTACCATCAGTATGCCGGCCTGCTTCTTGAAAAGGGTGACGCTTATTATGCCTTTGACACGCAGGACGAGCTCGAAAAGCTACGGACGGACCATGAGTCGCGCGGCGAGACATTCAACTACGGATGTGCAACCCGCATAAACATGTGCAATTCGCTTACGCTAAGCAGCCAGGAGACAGAGAAGAGACTCAGTTCCGGGGAGCATTTCGTTGTGAGATACCGGATGCCTGAGAACGAGGATATATACTTCACCGATGTCATCAGGGGCGATATGGTTGTAAATACTTCGACTCTTGACGACAAGGTGCTCTATAAGTCGGACGGCATGCCCACATACCACCTGGCAAATATTGTTGATGATCACCTTATGGAGATATCACATGTAATAAGGGGAGAGGAGTGGCTTCCGTCGCTGCCTCTTCATGTCTTACTATATCGATCATTCGGATGGATAGCTCCCCTGTTTGCACATCTTCCGCTGCTGCTCAAACCCACAGGAAAGGGCAAGCTCAGCAAGCGCGACGGAGATAAGATGGGATTCCCGGTCTTTCCTCTTTACTGGCCTTACGGAGAGACTGCTCACGGCTACCGTGAGGACGGCTACTTCCCCGAAGCTTTTGTCAACATGCTTGCACTCCTCGGATGGAATCCCGGCACAGAACAGGAGATATTTTCAATGGAAGAGCTGATTCAGTCATTCTCTATTGACAGGGTGGGTAAATCAGGCTCTCGTTTTGACCCTGAGAAGGCCCGGTGGTTCAACACCCAGTATTTCCACAAGAAGAGCGATAGTGAACTGGCGGGGCTTTTCATGCCCATCGTGAAAGAAAAAGGCTTCAGCCCTTCTGAAGAGGGTCTGGTGAAGGTTGTCTCCCTGGTGAAGGAGCGTGCCGGGTTTGTGACTGACCTGTGGAAAGAGGCCGGCTTCTTCTTTGTGGCTCCGGAGACATATGACCAGGAGGTCCTGAAAAAGAGATGGAATGAGAGTTCACCGGCATTGATGAAAGCACTGCGCGAAGTGGTTGCCGGCATTGACCCTTTCACTGCCGTTGAATCTGAACGCGTTGTGAAAGAGTGGATTGCCGCGGGCGGACATAATACCGGGACAGTGCTGAATCTTTTCAGGCTGATAATAGTAGGAGCCTCACGCGGTCCCCACCTGTTCGACATAACAGAATGGATTGGCCGTGAGGAGACACTGCTGCGCCTGGATAACGGACTTAAGCGCCTGTCATAACGGGAGCCATGAATCTCGGGGAGCAGATAAAGTTCATTGATTTTCACACCCATCACGGGATGGGAAGCTCCGACACTGTGGCCGTGATGAACCTCATGGCCGGGGAGGATGTCCCACAGACTTTTCAACCCAATACTGCATTTTCAGCAGGAATACATCCATGGTATCTGACGGCAGAGCTGTTCCCGAAGCTGAAAACGGAGCTTATACTTACGCTGGCACATCCTCATGTGATTACAGTAGGCGAGGCCGGTTTTGACCAGCTGCGCGGCCCGTCGCATAGTGTGCAGCGCTCAGCTTTTATCTTCCAGGCTCAACTGGCTGAAGAGCTTAAGAAACCGATGGTTATACACTGTGTAAAGGCTTGGGACACTCTTCGAAAGGTCCGCAAAGAGCTAAAACCTGAAATGAAATGGGTCATACATGGCTTCCGCGGAACGCCAGGGCTGGCCGGCTCACTGGCAGATGATGGTTTATGGTTTTCCCTTGGCATAAATGGATTAACGGAAGAGATACTTAATATTATACCTGCAGAAAGACTGCTTCTCGAGACTGATGACTCAAAAGGTGACATAGGTGGTGTTTACATGCGCTATTCAGAGCTAACCGGAATAAACGGAGGGTCAGCATCTGATCAGATAAGGACAAACTTCAACAATCTGTTCCGGAAATAAAGAGAGCTAAATGGAAGAATGGTTATCACGTACAGAACTTTGTCTTGGCCCGGAGGCCATTGAAAAGCTGAAGAGCGCTCATGTTCTTGTGGCCGGGCTCGGTGGAGTTGGCTCATGGGCGGCAGAGATGGTTTGCAGGGCAGGAGTGGGACGTATGACAATCATTGACGGAGATGTGGTTACGGCCGCTAACCGTAACCGTCAGCTGCCCGCACTGAAATCCACCGAAGGCATCCCCAAGGCAGTGGTGATGGGTATGAGGCTTAAGGACATCAACCCTTCGCTGGAACTCAGGGTGATAAGTGAGTATATCAAGGATGAGCGCATGACTGAGATACTTGAAGAAGAACACTACGACTTTATCATCGATGCCATCGACACACTATCGCCGAAAGTGTTCCTGATCTGTCATTCACTTCGTCTCAAACTGAATATTGTAAGTTCCATGGGGGCCGGGGGTAAGTTTGATCCCACGGCAGTAAGGGTGGCAGACATATCTGAGACCAGGTTCTGTAACCTGGCGCGGATGCTCCGCAAGAAACTTCATAAACTGGGGGTCTTTGAAGGATTCCCGGCGGTCTACAGTCCTGAAGTGGTGGATAAGGACAAAATAATAAGAGGCTCTGCTGAATCCAACAAAGCCTCCAATGTAGGTACTATATCATATATGCCTGCACTCTTCGGCATAGTATGTGCCTCTGTGGTCATACGCCACCTGGCGGGCATACCTCAATAAAGGGCTGGCGGATTTCCTTATTATAAAACGGAAATATGGCGGTTAAATTCATAGAATCACTTACGGTTTGAAAGTTGTGCTAATTGATATATATTTGGGTGACCGTAAACCATTTCAAAAAATAACTAAAACCTAAAAATCATGGGAATGATTAAAGAATTCAAGGATTTTGCCATGAAGGGCAATGTTCTTGACATGGCTGTTGGTATCATCATCGGCGTCAGTTTCGGAAAGATTATTACATCGCTTGTTAATGATGTATTAATGCCGCCGATCGGACTTCTTCTGGGCAAGGTAGATTTCAGCAATCTGAAGATTATAATGACGAAGGGACAGGCAGCCGTCATGGACGGTGCTGCTGTAATCACGCCGGCAGTTGTACCTGTAACAATCAATTACGGCCTGTTCATTCAGACGATAATTGACTTTGTAATTGTCGCATTCTGTATTTTCCTGGTTATAAAGGCAATGAACAAGGCGATTGTCAAAAAAGCCGCAGAACCGGCTGCTCCGGCACCGCCGCCGCCACCCGCTGAGGATATCGTCGTCCTGAAAGAGATACGTGACCTGTTAAAAAAATAATTATTCCGGTAGTGGTTTTATAAAAAATGTTTGCATATTTGCGCACAGAAAAGAATTATGGCAAGAATTAAAAAACAGTGGTGGTGGCGCAGGCTTTTTCCCGACAGAGGGTAAGACTGATGCTGTTATCATTATAAATCATAAAATATGGCCGCAGGTGAACCCTGCGGCCGTTTTTCCTATAAATTTAAATATTGATCAGAACCTATGCCTCATATACATAGGATGACAGTTCTTTTTCTGCCAGTTCTTGATTATTTAAGGTCTATCAGGTATTTGTAAAGTTCGCTATTTGTCGACAGGATTACAGTAGTTGTTGAATCAAAGGTCCTTTCGAAGGTCTCCATAGACTTCAGGAAACTATAGAGATCCCTTGATGTGGCAGACTGGTCATAAGCCCCGGCATAGATGGCTGCCGCGCTGGCATCAGCCAGGCCTTTAATCTCCTCTGCTTTCCTGAAGGCTTCAGACTGAATGACTTTCAGGTCTCTTTCCTTCTCTCCGTTAATCCTTGAAGCTTCACCCTGCCCCTCGGACCTGAATTTTTCAGCTATCCGGAAACGTTCGCTTTTCATGCGTTCATAAACCTGCGTCTGTACCTCTTCCACATAGCTCAGATGCTTAAGCCTGACATCCAGAATGACAATACCCAGGTCGCTGGCTTTTTCGTTTGACGACTTAAGGATCATATCTTCAATCTTCTGCCTGCCTACTGTTATATCGGAGAGCGTGTCACCTATTTCCTCCCCGATGGCTCCTGAAGGTATAGGTATCCTGTTGCTGGTCCTCACCACTTCCTCCAGGTTATGGCC
Organism: Bacteroidales bacterium; assembly: GCA_035530535.1. Lineage (GTDB taxonomy): Bacteria > Bacteroidota > Bacteroidia > Bacteroidales > VadinHA17 > SR-FBR-E99. The sequence continues at coordinate 1,378 of DATKUS010000168.1, read as the reverse complement.
TGCTATATAATCGCGGGTCTCACCGTCAAGGATATCGTCAAGTCTTGACTGAGCGCCTCTTTCATCAGTAAGACGCTTGAAAAACTGAAGCGGGTCAGTGATCTGCCAGCGGGCATAGGCGTCAACAAAGATGAATTTCTTATCCTTGGTAGGCACCTGGTTGGGATCACCGTCCCATTCCATATATCTCTTTTCAAAAAAATTGATCTTCTGTATGAAAGGAAGCTTCATTTTTAATCCCGGAGTGATCTTCGGCTCCCCAACCGGCTTCCCGAACTGGGTTATGACTACCTGTTCCGTCTCCTTTACCAGGTAGAGTGCATCAACGATAATTATAAATGCTACTGCCAGAATGACAAGCTGAATAATTGATTTTCGGTTTTCCATGATCTTATTGTTATTTATTATTCATCTGCATCTGCAACAGTGGCAGAACATTATTACCTTTTTCATCTGTTATTATCTTATGTCCCAGCCTGGGGATCACGCTTTCCATTGTTTCAAGGTATATCCTTCTCCTTGTGACTTCCGGCGCTCTTATATATTCACGGTACAGGGCATTAAACCTTGCAGTTTCACCGAGGGCATTATTGACACGCTCAGTGGCATAGCCTTCAGCCTTCTGGATTGTCTCATCTGCCTGGCCTTTTGCCTTTGGGATGATCTTGTTATATTCAGACCTTGCCTGGTTGATCAGAGTCTCCTTCTCCTGCTGTGCCTGGTTTACCGCATTAAAGGCATCTTTCATCGGGTCCGGAGGATTAACATCCTGCAGGACAACCTGCTCAATTTTTATACCCAGGGAGTACTCCGTGCATAAGTTCTGGATCTTCTGCTGAACGCTGGTGGCTATTTCAGATCTCCCCACCGTCAATACCTCATTGACGGTACGGTTACCCACTATTTCACGCATTGACGCTTCAGAGATATCGCGCATTGTATTTATCGGCTCCCTGACCTTGAAAAGATATTTATAGGGGTCACTTATCCGGTACTGGACAACCCACTCAACATCAGCCAGGTTGAGATCACCAGTAAGCATCATCGACTCCTCCTTTGTGTTTGTCTTTGTAAATTCCGACCTGATACCGGCAGAGATAGTGCGGAATCCAAATTCCTCCTTCTGCTGCCTTTCCACAGCTACCTTATACAACCTTTCGAGGATCGGAATCTTAACATTAAGACCTGATTCTTCCGTCCGGTTGTACTTTCCGAATCGGGTGATGACACCTACCTCTTCAGGCCTGATCTGGAACAATCCTGACCACAGAAATATGATCAGAACTATAGCGGCAAGGATATACCGGTAGTAGGGAACCAGCTTCTTCCATGAAGGTGGCATGTTCGACTTATTAAATTGATTATAAACCATTTGTAT
>DATKUS010000167.1:0-8258 GCA_035530535.1 Bacteroidales bacterium | reverse complement strand
CAGGGCACTCCCCGGACGATGCAGAAATCTCCACATTATAAAAATGTTATTTCCGATATTCTTTCCTGGTTCGGGGAACGGATCTCTTTATTGCACCAGGCCGGTGTGAAAGACATCATCATTGATCCCGGCTTTGGTTTTGGGAAGAGCGCTGAACATAATTTTGAGATGCTCAGGAGGCTGAATGAATTCAGGATCGCATCCCTTCCATTGCTTGTCGGCTTGTCACGAAAGTCTATGATCTGGAAGTCTTTGGAGATAACTCCTGAAGAGTCCCTTACGGGAACAGCAGCGTTGAATATGACTGCCCTGATGAAGGGAGCCTCCATCCTGAGGGTTCATGATGTGAAAGAGGCCAGGCAGGTAGTGACACTTTTTGAAAAGATTTATCCGCAGGGAACCCTATTCGATCATAATTGCTAAATTTGTCGGAACCTCACTCTAAGCTATGTTTAAAATCACCCTCCTCGATATTATTGATATAGTGATGGTAGCGATTATTCTCTACCAGCTTTACCGTCTTATCAGGGGAACTGCCGCTTTCAGTATATCAATCGGGATATTTTTTGTCTACCTGTTCTGGTTAGTGGTAAAAGCCCTGAATATGGAGCTTATAAGCGCTATCCTCGGGCAGGTGATAGGGGTTGGGGTTATTGCCCTTATAATTGTTTTTCAGCAGGAGATACGCAGGTTTCTCCTTTCGATAGGCAACAGGTATATGAGCAGAAATCGCTTCTCTTTCGATAAGTACTTTCCCTCAGGGGTAGTTGATCAGGCCACCAGCCAGATTGTGGAAGAGATAGTCAGGGCGACGGAGTCGATGGCCCATTCGCGCACCGGGGCTCTGATAGCCATCGGAAGGACCAGCCTCCTGGATATTTATTCGGAGGGAGGGGAGCTACTCAATGCCCTTGTCACGGATGAGTTGCTCAAAACGATTTTTTATAAGGGATCGCCTCTTCATGACGGAGCAGTACTGATTCAGAACGGGAAAGTATTTGCCGCCCGATGCCCGCTGCCCTCAACCTACCAGACGGGACTACCGGCAAAATTCGGCATGAGACACAGGGCAGCAATAGGTCTGACGGAACAGACTGACGCAGCTGTCATCATTGTGTCGGAAGAAAGAGGAAAAATTTCTGTTGCAGATGCAGGTAAGATTCATGAGGACCTTACCCCGAATGAACTCCGTCAGATCCTACTCACCCTCAGGATCTGAAATACTCCGCATACCTATTTATTATAACGAATCCTGAGATCAATTACGTTATCATATACATAATAACATGGTTGATCACATTTATTTTCGTCATAACGCACCTGGGGGCATGCAGCATCAATCGCGGTGTATCTTTTGCCGTTGGTTACAAACTGCAGGGTCACAGTGTAATTCTTGTACAGCATGGCATCAATTTCCATGTAACCCAGGTCGGTGCCAAATCTTTTTAATATCAGGCTGTCTTCAATAGCCCCTTCATAAATTGTAACCATTCTGTAGGCAGGGTCATAAACTATCGATCCCATCAATAACTTAAGCTTCACATGTCCAATGCTGTCAGTTGCACACTCTCTGCAGTCAGTAACAAATCCATCTTCGCAGGAGAAGAGGAGAAGCATCAGTAATGATATCAGGAAAATGTTTTTATTCATAGGAATATAATCTGACTTTTTTGCCCGGAGCACGCGGTATTTTTTTGTACAGGTTAAACGAACTTCCGAGGCTGAACCATAAGGGTGATACCTTGTAAAATGGCGTCTTCATGTAACTTGCCCCGGCTTTCATTCCAAAGTGCTTCTGATTCCATTCAACACATACAGCAGGTATGAGGCAAAAGCTCTTTCCCGGTTTCTGCCTGGTGCCCTCATAAAAAGAATATATATGGTAGCCTGCGGAGAGGGAGGTGACAGCGCTCCACCTGGCGTCATTAAGGCTCCGATGAAGTATAAACTCCTTAAAAAAACCTGCATGGATGACAGAAGTCCGAACCTTGTACTGGTAGAAACTATTATCTCCTTCTTTTACCAGGAGTCTTGTACTGACTGGATTGAAGTCCGCACCTGCCGTTATTCCGGCCTTTATCCTCGGTTCCCTCAGTGATATATTTCCGGAAATAAGTGAATGGTGATTTGTGATCAATCCTCCAGCCGAGAAGACTACCTCGTCAAGGGCAAACTCCTTTGCTGCCTCAATCCCGTTGTGTGTCAACAGCGGTACAAGTTCACTCTGTCCGTATATTCTTGCGATATTTATCGGATTCATCAGGGCGGAAGCCCGATGCTCCCACCTGTTCCCGTTTTTAAGCAGAAATACGACGGCATCTTTACGGCCGTTTCTTGTGGCTGTGCTCAACGCATCAAGCCCGTCATTATTGACTGGATAGAGATTGGCACCTTTATCGATAAGCATCCTGAGCATCAGGGTGTCCCCGTTCTGTGCTGCCATCATGAGAGGTGTAAACCCTTTATTGTCTGCTGCATTCGGATTTGCGCCTGCGCCCAGGAGGAGGTCTGTAATATCGTGGTATCCGGCCCATACTGAGATCATGAGTGGCGTATTGCCTTCTTCGTCAGGTATTTCCACCGGGGATTCATAGTAGAGAAGCATATCTGACAAATAAAAAAATCCAAGTGCTGCTGCATGGTGCAGGGGCGTAGACCCGTTTTTATCACCCAGAGAGACGGCGGCTCCATACCTGATCAGAAGTTCTGCCATTTCCAGATCGTTAGCTTTGACAGCTGCAATTAAAGAAGTGTTCCCATAAATGTCAGGTAAGTCCGGTAGTGCACCAATAAGCAACAGAACTTCTGCAGCCATATTTTTCCCTCCGGCAACTGCATAATGCAGTGGCCTCCCGTTCTTTCCGATAAAATTGTTAACATCTGCACCTCGCGCAACCAGCCTGAGTATCTCATTACATTGACCTTTTGAGGCAGCAATCTGCAGATTAATATCGACTGCATCTGAATAAAAGTGTTCATAATCAGAGGTGTCAATAAAAACAGTAGTCTCATTGTATTGATTCAGTATTGTTTTAATCCTGTTTACAATAGAATCTATGGCCAGGGAATCAGCATGATCATATTGTTGCTGTGCAGCAAGGGATACTCCCACCGAAAAGATGAAGAGACTGAGAATTGTTCTTTTGACAGCAGCACCCATATTACAAATTTACCTGACTTTTCGTCAATGATAGCATTGTTAATATTTTTTTTCTACGGTTGAGAATTAGAGAGATTAAACTTGTTGACCAACATCTAAAATCCTATTTTTGTCCCGGAAAAAAGGATTTTGAGAATTTATGGGAATAGGGAAAAGAGAAATTCGTATTATTTTTATTGTGGTTATCCTTCTGATTGCTGCAGTTTCTCCTGTTGGCACAGAGAGGGCCGGGCTTGTCAATCACATGCTGGTTCCTGCTCATACCCGCATTGATAATTCTCTTAATGATAATGAGTTGTTCATCACCGCTGAAAAAGGGGTGGAATGGTTCATGAACAACTATGATCTTAAGGGTACATCAATAGCAGTTGCGCGCGACGGCAAACTTGTTTATGCTCATGGGTTTGGATATTCCTCAGTTTCTGATTCAGCCCCGGCAGAACCTTACAACCGCTTCAGGGTGGCAAGCATATCCAAACTGGTGACTGCCATTGCGATCATGAAACTTCATGAAGAGGGAAAACTGTCAGTCAATGACCGGGTGTTTGGCCCTGAGGGCATCCTTACAGACTCCATCTATTCAAATCCGAAGGATAAAAAGGTTTTTGATATAACTGTCGGGCACCTGCTGGGACATATGGGAGGCTGGACACAGCGATACGGTGATCAGATGTTCATGCCCCTGGTAGTTGCAAAAACAATGGGAGTCCCGCTTCCTGTTGATATCAGGACCATCGTTAGGTTTGCACTGAGCAAAAGGCTTCATTTTACTCCCGGGGCAGGTCAGTCCTATTCCAATCTTGGTTACAGCATCCTCGGCTTAGTCATAGAAAAGGTGTCGGGCATGAGTTATGAAGCTTATTGTGTTAATAACATCCTGGAGCCTCTGGGGATTTATGACATGGCTCTTGGACATAACCTCCCTGAAGAAAAGCTGCCGTTTGAAGTATCTTACTACGAGGTAGCCGATGCAAAACCTAAGCCTTCCGTTTACGGTACCGGTGAAATGCTGATGTCAAGCAGAGGAGGAAATGACATTGAAGCTCTGGGAGCTGCCGGTGCATGGGTTGCAACGACACCTGACCTTTTGCGCCTTCTGCTTGCGGTTGACGGCTTTGATAGCCGCAAGGATATACTTTCAGATGAAAGCATAGATTTCATGACTGATAGCAGCAACGGATATGCACCGGTAGGGTGGAGGGCAGCGCTGCAAAATGGGACATGGTGGCGAACAGGATCTTTCCCCGGCACTATCGGTATGATGAAAAGGATGCCAGACGGAACGGCCTGGGTGGTGCTTTTTAACACAAGTGCATGGAATGGCCCTGAGTTATCTTCAGACATAGACTATATGATTTCAAAGTTCATTCAAAGAGTGGGGAGCTGGCCGGAAAAGGACCTTTTCAGTTATTCATTGCCGGTTCCGATAAAGTAAAGGCTAAGGCTGAGATTAAGGTTAAGGCTGAGATTAAGGTTAAGGTTAAGGTTAAGGCTAAGGCTAAGGCAAAGGTTGAGATTAAGTTTATGATTAAGTGTGTTTTACAGTTAATGTAAATATCGTTAAGGAGGAGCTTGAGAAGCGTTACGGTGCCGGTCTTATTGATCCGGACAAATACCGACCGAGCTATTATTATCATGCTCACAGCCTTCCTTATATGCCTGTCATCTGCTCCGACAATCCTTCAGAGATACGTCTTATGCAATGGGGACTGATACCCTCATGGGCTTCAGATGAAACTGAAGCAGAAGAGGTGAGACTCAAAACCTTCAATGCCCGCTCCGAGACAATTGACCTTAAACCGGCATTCAGGGACTCTTTTGTTTCCAGACGTTGTCTGGTGCCGGTACGCGGCTTCTTCGAGTGGCAGCACATCGGGGGAAGGAAGATACCCTGGTATATCGGACTTCAGGATGAAGAGATGTTTTCGCTTGCGGGCATCTGGGATTCATGGCAGATGAAGGGTGGCATCACTATGAATACCTTTTCAATAGTTACTACCCATGCCAATGACCTTATGGCTGGTATACACAACAAAAAAAAAAGGATGCCTGTCATTCTTCCATCATCAGTTGAGCGCCTGTGGATTAAAAAAGAACTTACAAAAGCATCAGCCTCATCACTGATGGAGCCGGTAGCTTCTGAGATGCTCGCTGCTCATACGATTAGTCCGCTGATCACGAATGCCAAAGCAGACCGTAACCGTCCCGAACTGATCATGCCTTACAATTATCCTGTACAGGGAACGCTATTCTGACAGATCAGCGCTGGGAAACAAAGACGAATGTGAGGAAGCCGGCCTGTTTTTCCGGTGCACTCAGGTCGGAATTAAACCTTGCCCTTAATGCATAGTTCACAGCTGTCTCAGTCAGACAGGCATCAGATGTTGTTGAAAGTGAATTTGCAGGTTCAGCTTTGATTACATTGCCGCTCCTGTCAACCTCAATGGTAAGGGTTATCTGTCCGGCACCCTCACACTTATAAATAGGTATCGGAAGAAATACATGATGTCTTCCAGTAAGATCATAGAATATACGTGTCGGGCCTCTGAAAGTGCCTTTCTCAGCCGCATTCTCCTTTTTTACCATCACCTGCGGTTTGATCTCATCTTTCGGAATTGCAATCTCCTCTTTCCCGGCCTCGTCAGCCATCTTCTCATCATCAATAAAGTTCTTCTCATTAAGCATCCCGCTTTTTATAAGCTCTTCCTTGACCATATCCTGGTACTCTTTGGCGTCGATGTCTATCGGTTTATCTGCAAGATTCTTGATGACATTGACCATCTCCTCAGCAGAGGCTTCCTTAAGGAAATCATCTTTTGACAGGTCAATAGCCTTTTTAAGAGCCGGATCCGGAATCTCTTCTTCCATATCAAGGATAATCTCGGCGGCAAGCTCCCGTTTCATTGCTGAGACTTTTATGGACATAAAAATCACCGCGACAAGGAGGTGCACAATGATAGTAGCCATTACGGCTGTGAAAATGATTTCAAACCTGTTCATCAGGGTACGAAATTATAAATTATTACTTTTACTGCCTCATTTCGCAGAAAATAGCTTTAGATGGAGACAGAAATCATTATTTCACAGATTGTCATTCTTGCAATCGTAGTACTCATAGGTGCTGTTTCCGCAAGGTTTAAGGTTATCACCCGTGAGTCAAAGGATATGCTTTCAAAGGTCATATTCAATATCTCGCTCCCTCTGATGCTGTTCACCAATTTTCTGAGGCTTGAAGCAACGCCCCGCCTTCTGGCCAACAGCGCCATTGTATTGGTAGTCTCTGGAGTTATTATTCTGTTTATGCTTCTGGTTGGATGGCTGACAACGAAGGTGGTGAAAATGAATGGCAGGGAAGCCGCTGTTTTCAAGGCTCATTCAATGTTCGGAAACATTATTTTCCTTGGATTCCCGCTTATCACCGCCCTTTACGGGGAGGAGGGCCTCCTTTATGCATGTATGTTCCAGCTTGTTTCGAACATTATTATGTGGACAGTTGGTGTGGTTGTTCTCAGTCACGGCAATGGTACCCCTTGGCAGAAAAGTCTTTCCAGGATCTTTAACCCCAACACAATAGCCATAATGATTGGCCTTGTTTTCTTCCTGTTTTCTGTGAAGCTGCCGGAGATCATTATAACTCCTTTTTCTGCGTTAGGCTCAGCAAACACATGGTTGTCAATGTTGTATATAGGAGCGATGATGTATTTCTCAGACGTGAAGGGGCTGGTTGGAAGGAAGATAATCTATATACAAAGTTTTAACAGGCTGGTGCTGGTGCCTGCTGTTCTTGTTACTCTTTTTGCTCTCCTTGCTTCACTGACAGGATTTCTCCCTGATAACCTGGTCACTGCGGTAATAATTCTTGAGGCTTCAATGCCGTGTATGGCAAGCGTTGTCATTATGTCAAAAGAATTGGGAGCAGATGATCAGTTAGCTGTGGCAAACGTATTTGTATCAACGCTTGTTAGCATAATTACCCTGCCGCTTGTACTGATGGCAGTCAACAGGTTTCTCTGATCTGTCAGAAGCGGGCTGAGAGCCTTAGATTCAGACTTCTTCCTGTAAGATATACCGGTACTGCATATTCGATTGATACACCTTCACTGTTCCTGACGCTCCTTATCCAGTTATAGGAAATGGTATTCCTGATATCAGCCAGGTTGAAAACCTCAAGACCTGCTATCATCTCCTTGATTCCCTTACTCTTTCTCCCGATCCATATTCCTCTGACCTCCCCGATGAGGATCTTTGAGAATCCGATGTCGATACGCCTGTAAGGAGGCATTCTGAACCATATATCCCACGGATCTCTTCCCGGTGGTGAGGCAGGAACACCGGTTCCGAAGACAATATTAATATGCGCCCTGAAGTCGGGATGCCCCGGCAGGTAGTCCTGGAAGAATATATCGAGATTCACCCTCTGGTCAAAAGGGGAGGGAAACCACCCTGTTGAAGAGGAAGGGATTTTCATTTCTGATTTCATGAATGAGAGACTGAACCATGATTCAGTCCCCTCTACAAACTCGCCATTCACTCTCAGATCAAGGCCAGCAGTGTAACTCTCGGCAATATTTCCGCCGAAATATATCAGCCTGACATTATCTACACGATAAGGGATTATGCGATCCATTTTTTTCCCGTAGATATCCGCTGTAAGCCTGAATGGTCTCTCCCAGACCTGAAAGTCGTAAACCGTACCTGCCTCAAGATGATATGATCTTTGTGCTTTTAATTGAGACGAGACTCCCTCAACAGGTCTCATTAACTCACGTCCTCCCGGTGGCTGATTGTAGGTGCCGAGTGAAATATGCGCCGAGAGTGCATCTGAGAGCTCCGCACTTACAGAAACTCTGGGCGAGATGATCAGTTCATTGTTGTAGGAATCCAGTCCGGCTCTTGCACCGGCAGTGAAATACCATCTGAAACCGGCAAGTATGAAGCGGGTCCGGTTATTTATATATAATTCAGAACCAAAGCTTCTGAAGCTATTCTCTGAAGATTTAAAAGAGGTGAGGGCCAGTTTGCCGGGATCGTCTGACAGGGTGAATCCGGCAGAATCGACTCTGAGCCATTCGCTGACACTCGACCTGTAAAGCCTGAA
>DATKUS010000166.1:0-30299 GCA_035530535.1 Bacteroidales bacterium | reverse complement strand
GGATGTTTTGAGCCATGAGGTTGGTTCAAGGGAGAGTTCAGTTGACAAATTGCAGCCCTTACCCAGTTCGGGTACTTCAGAGCGCCTGATGTACTTCCCGGCAGATCCGGAGATTGAAACAGTGACACCCTTCAGTGGGGTGGTCTCAGCCATAAACTCCGACCTGTTAACGCCCTTGAAAAGTACACCCCTGAATCGCTCCTGGTTCGCGGCCATATATGTATAATTCAGCGAGGTCTGCCCGATCAGGCTGACATAGATACCCGGCTGAACAACAAATTCCTTAAAAACTCCGTCGTAGTTATATACAAGCAATGCTGTGGAATTCAGTCTTATTCTCTGTATGAATTTCTTGTTGATATGGAAGGTATACCTGTGGCTCATGTAGCTGGTTCTTCCGTTGACCTCCGGGAACATCCCGTTATAGGTCTGGTAAGTCGGGGAAAAGTTATTCTGGACAAGAGTAAAACCGTATTTTCTCCCGGCCCTCATTAAGGCGAGGTGCATCCCTGTTCCGAGATATTTTTCGCCGTTAAAGGCTGCATCCTTTCCTGTTGAACCGAATTCCCTGGTGGAATTGAACAGATCAGGATTGTTCATCTCCCTGGTGTGTGAAAGGAAGAGTTCGCCTGACCAGTACCAGTTTTTCCAGAACTTCAGGTTCCAGTCCAGGCCGCCCAGGTAGTTGTGGGCCTCACTGAAGTTCCTGTTAAGAAACAGGGCCCCGACGAAGTTCTCATTCTCCATATCGTACCTTATTCTAGCCGCTCCTGCATATGACCGTTCTTCGGTGGTGACTGTATTGCTCTGCTCCTCACCTGGAACAGTAACTGTGGTGTTCCTGTCGTCGGCAGCAAGTGCCAGGTAGGAGAATCTCCCTGCTTTGCCGTTGACTTTTGCTGCAAACAGTGGGTTATTGATTGTCTTGGAATAGTACATCGGCGTCTGCAGAAGGTCCATTCCCGACATGAAGAAGGGTCTCTTTTCAGGGTAGTAGAGGGCGAAAGTGGAATTTACGCTGATCTGGCCGGCATCGGATTCTATCTGGCTGAAATCAGGATTTATCACCGCATTTATTGTTGTATTCGGGCCTGGCGAATAGGTAATGCCCCCGCCTATCCTGGCTTTCAATTTACTCAGCTCCATAGGAGACTCAGGATCAGAGACATCGCTTCTTTCTCCCTTCTGTTCCATCATGATGTACGGGAGGAATGAAAAGGATTTCCCGGGTTTGATACCTTCGAGCCCCTTCAGCAATCCTCCCTGCCCCAGCCACGACGGATTATTCCTGTCGAGCGTGGTCCACGACAGCAGGTACTGGCTGTCGCGTGCCATGCTCCTGCAGAGCGTGATTGTCCAGTCCTGTATTGCTGTAGAATTAAAAGCGAATACGCTGAACGGGATTGCCATCTCTGCTATCCAGCCCTCATCATCGAGAGATGCTGCCGAATGCCATACCATGTCGTACGACGGGTCCTCATTGCCTGAACCCATCATCATCAGGTCGCCCTGTATCCCGTAGGGATTAACAGCGAATTCCAGTCCTTTCTGGTAGTTGTTGTAGGTGTCTATTGATACAACCACAAAATCGTCACCGAACATCTTATCCCTGTCGGACATGTTGGCCCTGATTGCCGAGGGGAGTGAGTCATAGCATCTGAATCCGAAATAAAGATTCTCATTGTTGTAGAGCACCCATGCTACGGTTCTCTGCTTTGCCGGCTGGTTTTCACCGGGCATGATCTCATAGTTAAGCTCAACAGGGAATGCCTGGAGCCACAGCGGGTCGTCCATTTTGCCGGTGAGGGTTATATTCCCGTCTATTTTCACAGCCGGAAGGGAAGGTTTAGGGGTATCAGTAGTGCCGGGCGAGGCACTGTTTGCTGTAATGGCGGCTGCCAGGAACAGCGTGGCAGTCAGTAATCTTTTTTTCATTCCTTCATGGTTAGGTAAACAGGCTTCTTTATCATCTGTCCAATAAGAAGAGGCCTCTGCAATAAAGACCGCCAAATTGGCTAAGTGCCGCAGTATTAATTATTAATGTGGTGTTAATAGCAGGAGGCCTGAATTAATTGCATACAAAACAGAAGGAACTCAGCAGCTGTAATGCTGAGACTGAAACGAATAATCACACCGTTTTAAGTAACAGTTTTGACGATGTCGTGCCTGAAATTACCGACGGAAGGATGCTGGAGGTTAACCATTACCCCCTTCATGCTTCAGAGATTTCATTGGAGTTCGGAAGCCTGGTCAATTGTGGAGGATTGCACTCAGTCAGTAGGGAATATTCCATTCCCTTGATCACATAGCTGTAAGTCTTTACCTTGAATTCCTTTAACTATTTACAGCACCATTAACAACTTAACAATAATATATAAATTTGGTGCTTTCTATCGGGACTTTGCTAGCGCCTAAAGACTTAAAAGTTCAACAGGCGACACACATTAAACAAATTTTCAAGTCGCACAATGTCAACCTGCAATCCAAAACTTATAAAGGATTGTAATTTTAGCCCTCGCAGGTAATAAAACAACTTCATTTGGGTAATACATAACAATTATTGAATTCTGCATTTATATGTATGGTTCGAAGAATCGTCTAACTTTGAGTTGAATTACCACCAGAGAATGGGAAGGAGACTTTATAGAGCATTTCTACTGAAAATAGGAAAGACAATTCATAGTCTATTTCTTTCTATGACCATATTTTTGCTCCTGTCACGCGAAGGTGAAGCTCAACCTAATTATATATTTAATAAATTATCAAATAAAGATGGATTATCCCACAACACCGTATTTGACATTGCTCAGGATTCTCTGGGAGTTGTTTGGATTGCGACAAAACAAGGTTTAAACAGATATAACGGTCATGATATTAAAAAATACTATCAGGAGAATTTCCCTGAACTGCCTTCGAATATAATTAATGTACTTCATATTACTCGAAGGGGAGAATTATATATTGGAACTGAAAATGGTTTGGTCAGGTACGATTTCAAGTTTGATAAATTTATCCCAGTTCAATATCATGGTAAGAATATATCAGGGATTATTTCACTTCTTGAAACAAATAATAATTTAATAATTATAGGCACAAAACGTGGTTGTTTCCAGTATGATCCTGAAAATGAAAATATAACTGAATTTATTGGTCTTCAAAATGAAACTATAAACTCAATGCTGCTTGCAGCAGAAGAAACTATAATGCTGGGTACTTATTCGGGCATTTTGATAATAGATACGCAAGGTAATATATTGGATAGGATCAATGTCAAAAATACGCCGACTTTAGCCAGTAATTTGATAAGCTGTTTATATTACAGCGATGATACCAGTATTTGGGTTGGGACAGAAAATGCAGGATTATTTCATTTCAATAAGAAAGACAAGGTATTTGACCTGATCAGGTTGTCTGAACAAAAGGTAAAAGGTTCTGAATTTGTCCGTGGTATTTGTGATGACCGCCATGGAAATATCTGGGTGGGAACTGAAACGGGTATATATATATATAATGAGTCCCTTGGAAAGGTCCAACATATTCAGCATTCATTGGAAGAATCAGAAAGTAACCTTAGCGATAATGCTGTCTATTGCCTATTCCGGAGTCGGGAAGATATCATGTGGTTAGGCACATATTTTGGAGGAATAAACTATACCTTCTTACAAAACAGGAAGGGATTTTATCATATTTATCCGGGGAATGATGAAAATGAACTGAGGGGTAAGGCTGTCAATAAGATTTTTAAGAGTTCAAAAGGGATTATCTGGCTGGCTACGGAAGATGGAGGAGTGTGTACCATGAATCCCAGGAATAAGGAAATTCTCGGGAATTTTCAATCAGGTAACAACAGCAACTTAAGCAGCAACAACATACATTCAATTTGTGAGGACAGGGACGGTAACATCTGGCTGGGTCATTATACTACCGGTATAGACATTTATGATCCCGTTAAGGATTCCTTCAGGAATATTCTTCCAAACCCTGAGCATTCTGATCAGATTACCTATAATTCAATATATTCTATATTCAAAGACAGCAGGGGGAATATCTGGGTTGGGACCAGGGAAAATGTACTTCTTTATGATTATGAAAGTCAGACATTTACTCGATTTATGCCTCAGAGGCTGGAGAATGTTTTTACATATCACATTCTTGAAGACAGGAAGGGAAGGATATGGTTCGGTACCCGCTTCAATGGTGTATTCTGTTTTGACCCCAACACAGGAGACCTGGAGCACTTTTCAAGGTCAACCGGAACAGGACGTGGCCTGGGTTCTGACCAGGTAATTTCCGGAATGGAGGATAGTCAGGGAAGAATCTGGTTTGGCACCAATGACGGAGGTGTCAGTATTTATATACCTGAAAAAGATTCATTTGAAGTCATCAATTCATTAAAAGGATTGCCCAACAATACTATCTATGGTATGCTGGAGGATCCGGATGGTAATATGTGGCTAAGTTCAAATATGGGTATTACCCGTTATAATTACACATCTGGCGAATGTAAAAATTTCTCCCTTTCTCATGGCCTTTCCCAGATGCAGTTCAATTACAACTCCTATTTCCAGGATGAAGACGGAACCATGTATTTTGGAAACGTTGGTGGTTTAACCTACTTTAATCCTTTACAGCTAGAAAATTACACACACAGACCTACTGTTGAATTTGTTGATTTTAAACTATTCAACAACAGCATCCCTATAATGGAAAAAGGTCTGCTGAAACAACATATAAACCATTCGGATAAGATTTCACTGAAATATATCCAGAAGGTATTTACAATCGATTTCATGGCCATCGACTTTTTTTCGGGGGGGCAGAACAACTATCAATATTATCTTGATGGATTCGAAGATGACTGGAATGAACCTGTAAGCCGCAACAATGTAACATATACCAACCTGCTTCCGGGGAAGTATACTTTTTATCTCAGGGCCTTCGGAGTTGACGGAGCTGAAAGCAGAAATATTAAAACACTGCAGATAAGGGTATTGAGACCATGGTGGCTCTCCAATCCAGCCCTGATAGCTTATCTTCTGGTTCTGATACTGGTACTTCGTTTTTACAGGCGTTCCGCCATTTTAAGAGAACAACAAAAAGCTGCACTTCACCTGGAAAAAGTGGAAAAGGAGAGGATTCAGGAACTGAACCAGCAGAGGCTGAATTTCTTTACATACATTTCCCATGAATTTAAAACCCCTCTTACAATCATTATTGCCAGCATCGAAGAGTTTTTTGAATTGAATCAGCTTCCCGAGAAATTAAAGGACAGCCTGGCACCCATACGTAAAAGTGCGAAGAGACTGGAGTTCCTTATTAACCAACTCATGGACTTCAGGAAAATTGAAACCAAACATGCCCGTCTCGTTCTTCAGAAAGGAGATATGGTCTTATTTCTGAAAGAAACCTGCCAGGCCTTTGAGCCAGTATTTACCAGGAAGGAAGTCCCGTTTGAATTTCAATCCAGTC
Source organism: Bacteroidales bacterium (assembly GCA_035530535.1). Classification (GTDB taxonomy): domain Bacteria; phylum Bacteroidota; class Bacteroidia; order Bacteroidales; family VadinHA17; genus SR-FBR-E99. Next base: position 24,830 of record DATKUS010000166.1, on the reverse strand, counting down.
ATGAATCCTACATCTGCTGGTTTGATCCTGATAAACTGGAAAAGATTCTGACAAACCTGCTCTCGAATGCAATAAAATATACCTCCTTCCGTGGGAAGGTTGCCTGCCTGCTGGATTTCAAATTGTCCGACTCTGTTACAAACAGCCCCGAGAGACTCGAGATACGTGTCTCTGATACAGGTGCCGGGATCAGTGAAGCAGATCTTAAGATATTGTTTCTTCCTTTTCACAGCCACTACCGCTATAACGAGGAAAAGATAGGAACAGGTATCGGTCTCACACTTGTCAGAAGCCTGGTGGAGTACCTTGGAGGAAGCATTGATGTGAAAACCAAAAAAGGAGAAGGTACCGAATTCCTGGTATCCCTTCCCCTTCAGATGGAGAGAATTGCCGACCTGAAAATTGAAAACGAAGACAGGCTGATAACCCGAAGCCTGGATATTGAACACCTTTCTTACCCTGATGATTCATTAAATATTGTTACTCCTGACGAGCATGCTCAGGATTGTTATCATATTCTGATTGTGGAGGATACCCTTGATCTGGCCGAAGTACTCATTAATCATTTCAGTAAAAATTACCGGGTTAGCTTTGCAGGGAACGGCAGGGAAGCTTTTGAACTGGTTAAGAATGAAGAGCCGGATCTGATCATTTCTGATATTATGATGCCGGAAATGAACGGCATTGATTTCTGCAGAAAAATAAAAGCAGATAAGGAAACCAGCCATATTGCAGTAATTCTGCTCACGGCTAAAACATCTCAGGAAGACAGGTTGGAAGGGCTGGAAGCAGGGGCCGAGGCTTTTGTTACCAAACCTTTCGATTTCAGGGAACTTGACCTGCATGTAAAAAATTTCCTTGAAGTCAGAAAAACACTCCAAACAAATCTGCTTTCTCAGAAGGATTTCGACCTGAGCCAGGTGAAGATGCACAGCAGGGATAAGGATTTTATTGAAAAATCGAGGAAAATCATTATTCAGAATATAGAAAACGAATCATTTACTGTAGAGGACCTGTCAAGAGAGCTTGCGATGAGCAAAACCCTGGTGTACCTGAAGCATAAGAAACTCCTCAACATTTCAGCCAAGGAATTCATGCAGATACTCCGTTTCCGACAGGCCATCGAATACATGATTACCACCGATTATAATATGTCTGAAATTGCCAACAAAGTTGGGTTTTCAGATCCGAACTATTTCAGTCGTGCCTTCCGGAAGGTTTACCAGACCTCTCCGACCAGATATCGTGAGCAACTGCTTATAAACAATGGCGGCCGGGATTAAAACTCCTTCCTGAACTGAAGCAGGCACACCATAGCTGATCCAGTTCCCGTAAATCGCTTAATATCAGAATGGTAATCATTTCTCCTGTTATTCTGAAGAAAATTCCTGTATCCGTATCTAAGAATGGAGGATATTTGTGCTATCGTATTTATTCAATTAAATTGATAAGGTTATGATAATTCATAAAATCCATTTTTTAAACTTCTGCTGTCTCTGTCTGATTTTTTCAGGATGCAGGAATACTACCGGGGATGTGTTGGTAATAAAACTTGAGGATGGTAAAAAGGTGACTCCTATTATTTATGGCTGGCATTACGAAGAAATCGGGATGATTGGAGAAGGAGGCCTGTACGCTGAAATGGTCAGGAACAGAGGACTGGAAGAAGCAAATCCACCCATGGGACTGGAGGAGGTAAACGGAGCTTATTTAAATGTTCCTGATCCCCATGCAAACAATCCACGGAAAAAACCCTACCGGATCAACCCACTTGTCGGATGGGATGTATTGACTAAAGGAGATGAGCAGATTAAAATCAGTCTCGACTCTGTTTATCCGCTGAATGAAAACAATCCTCATTCCCTGAAGGTGGAAGTTTTTGGACATAATACCGGAAGAGAAACCGGCGCGTGTGTTTTTAACAGCGGATTTTTCGGAATGAGCCTGGTAAACCGGTGCACTTACAGGCTTTCATTTTATGCACGGGCAGATAATTTCAGCGGGCCTCTTAAGGTATACCTCAGTGATAGTACTGGTGCAGAACTATCCAATCTGGCAGAAATAAGCGGTTTGGGAAAGGAATGGAAGAAATTTGAAGTAGAGTTTACTGCCATGTCCTCTCAGTCCGATGCAGTTCTCCTTTTTATGCCTTCAGCCCCGGGAACTCTCTGGCTGGATATGGTGAGTCTTTTTCCGGGGGATACCTGGGATAATGGCCGATCGGTATTTCGTTCAGATATCATGCAAAACCTGGCCGATTATGCTCCCGAATTCATCAGGTTTCCGGGTGGGTGCATCGTACACGGGGTAAACGTCGAAACTATGTATTACTGGAAGACAACTATCGGAGATATCAGCCAACGCCCCGGCGCCTGGTCAAAATGGGAACCGCATTACCGTACAGACGGCCTTGGATACCACGAATTTTATGAACTTTGTGAATACCTGGGGGCAGATGCCATGTATGTGGCTCCTTCAGGAATGGTTTGTATGGAGTGGGTTTTCCAGGACGGGGAGAGTGACCATTATTTTCACCCGGAAGTGAATGTGCAGTTCTTCGTACAAGACGCCCTGGATGCCATTGAATATGCCATCGGTCCGGCTGATTCAGAATGGGGCTCGAAAAGAGCTGCCAACGGACATCCGGCACCTTTTCCGCTGAAATATATAGAAATTGGTAATGAAGACTTTGGACCCCTGTATTATCAATATTATGATACTTTCTACCGGGCAATAAAGGAACGCTACCCCGACCTGAAAATAATAGCCAACAGCATTATCGGTAATACTCCCGACAGAACTGATAAAAGAAAACGTCTTCCTGAGTTCAAAGATCCGGCAACACTGGAAATATTTGATGAACATTTTTATAAAGACATCCCCTGGTTGCTCGATAATATAGAAAAATTCGACAGGTATAAACGGCCGGGCCCAGATCTGTTTATCGGTGAACTTGGAATACGAGGGGAGCATCCGCAGGATGTACTGGGGGAGGCCATTTTCCTTTTAAACATGGAAAGAAATGCAGACCTGAACCCCATGATGGCTGACAGACCGCTAATGAGAAATTGGGACTTTGTAAACGAAGGAATTAATCCTCTGTACTTCCATACCAACGATAAAAGCTTCAAAACATTCAATTATTATATGTCGAAATTGTTCAGGGACAATAAAACGAATGTATATTATTCTTCAGAGCACCTGAATGACGGCGTCAATCCCGGTTATTCAGAAGATTACCTGTTTACTTCAGCAGGCCGCGATCCGGAGACCGGAGAACTGGTCCTGAAGGTGGTGAACCTGTCTGCCGAAAAGAGAAAGGTGGTTATCAGCCCCGGAATAAAATTCAAAGCGGAGGCACTTATAACGGTACTTTCAGCTCCTGAGGGTCAGCAAAACACACCTGAAGACATGAATGCTGTGGTTCCGCTGGTTACAAAAAGAACACTCAGGTTTCCTGCCAGGCAGGAGATTTCGCCAAAGTCACTTACCATATTCAGGTTTTCTTTACCTGAGGGTTCATGAAGTGCTCTGTTCAATACAGGTCAATATAAAGAATATTCAATGAAGAAAATTGCATTCCATCCAATTTTCATGATCGGTTTTCTATTGCTTATGGCAGTTGTTAATGCAGCCGCTATGGCAGAAGGAAAAGATCCCCGGCCGGATATCCTGATTATCATGGCTGACGATGCAACTTTTTCTGATTTACCCATATACGGAGGCACCAATCTATCTTCTCCGAATATAAACAGGCTGGCAGGAGAAGGCCTCACTTTCAATAAGGCTTATGTATCCATGTCCATGAGTGTACCCTGCAGAGCCTCATTGTATACAGGTCTATATCCTGTTAAAAATGGTGTTTGCTGGAACCATGCTCCGGCAAGAAACAACACCAGAAGCATTGTTCAATACCTGGGAGATTTGGGTTATCGTACCGGACTGGCCGGAAAGGTACATGCATCTCCGGAGGAAGTTTTCCCTTTTGAAATGGTTGAGGGCATTGAACGAAACTGTGTTTCTGAAACAGCTGATTTTGAAATATCCGAACTGAAAGAATTTATAACAAGAGACGATAAACAACCCTTTTGCCTGATAGCAGCCCTGGTAGTTCCGCATATCCCCTGGACAGTGGGAGATCCCTCGCATTTTGATCCCGCCGGAATAAAGCTTCCAGACTACCTTGCCGATACAAAGGAAACCCGCGAACAGTTTATACGTTACCTTGCAGAACTGGAAGTTCTCGATCAGCAGGTCGGCGCCCTGCTTGATATCCTTGAGGAAGCCGGGAGGGCAGAAAATACTCTTGTCATGTTCACATCCGAGCAGGGAGCCCAGTTGCCGGGATGTAAATGGACGAACTGGGATAAGGGGGTACATACCGGAATGGTCTTTCGATGGCCGGGACGAGTAAAACCAGGGACCCGGACAGATGCCCTGGTCCAGTACGAGGATGTGCTGCCCACCCTGATTGAGGCAGCAGGCGGTAAGGTTGCAGGACATGGATTTGACGGGACCAGCTTTATGGATGTGCTGGAAGGCAGAGCAGAATCCCACCGCAGTTTTGCCTATTTTATGCACAACAACTCACCCGAAGGGACTCCGTATCCTATTCGTTCAGTAACCGACGGCAGGTACCATTATATCAGGAACCTGAAACCGGAGAATCTCTTCATAGAAAAACACCTGATGGCCGGAATGCCATTGAATTTTTTCTGGTCATCATGGATTTTTCAGGCTTCTGAGGATCCTCATGCCTCTTTCCTGGTTCAGCGATACATGATCAGACCGCCACAGCAATTCTACGATCTGCAGAAAGATCCCGATGAACTCTTTGACCTGTCCGGACAATCGGAATTCAGGAATACACTTGAGAAACTTTCTGGTGAACTTGATAAATGGATCAAGGAACAGGGCGATCCGGGGGCAGTCATAGATAGCAAAACCGAATGGCAGAATGCGAATGCAGGGAACCATTTTCAACGATGTGCACAGCAATGAAATACTGAATACGTATTAATGAATATGTTCAATATGATTTCTTTTCGAATTTTCAAATCAGAGACAGGGTACCGCGCATTTCTCCTGCTGATTGTTTTTAACATTTCATGCGCCTTATCAAATGCTGCACAACCCGAAGGCCCCAGGCTAAGTTACCGGATTGAACAGGCTATCGACAGTATTGAACCTCCAATTCCCATCGTAAACCCGCTTTTCCCTTATCACCTGCGTGATGTGGCAGTGTGTAAGGGTCCAGATCACAAATATTACCTTACAGGTACCACAGATGATAACTGGGGAGTGGCCGCCGGAATAAGGGTCTGGGAATCCCCTGACCTGGTCAGATGGACCCTGCTCGGCGAAAATGGTTTTGTGTGGACATTTGAAAAAGATGCCACAAACGAAAGCCAGAAAAAAATCATCCATAAGAATGACCGCCTGATGAGGGGCGTATGGGCACCGGAAATACACTACCTGAAAGGGAACTTCTGGATTACATATACCGTGAGCAATGAATACGGTTCCGGACTGCTGCGCAGCACAACCGGGAAACCTGAAGGGCCTTATGTGGACATCGATCCTGAGAAAAGCCTTGTCCCGGGTATCGATGCTACCCTCTTTCAGGACGACGATGGATCAGTATGGTATATATGGGGCCCGGGGAAAATGAAAAAGATGAAGGCCGATATGACAGGCTTTGCTGATGACAGCGAACCCCTTTTTCCGCTGGATGCGGCTGGAAGAAAAGTAGGCTATGAGGGAGTTAATGTCTACAAAAAGGATGGCATATATTATCTCATGGCTGCCGAATGGAATGCCGAAGGCCCCGGAAGGGGACATATACTGAGAAATACCAATCTCAACCGAAGGGCGGCAGATGGAAGATATGATTGCATGGTAGCTATGGCTGAAAACCTTTCCGGCCCTTATTCTGAATCATATATTGCACTTTCACACGGGGGGCACAATATGATTTTCGACGATTTTGAAGGGAATATATGGGCCACCATGTTTGGAAACGATGAGGCTGCTGCTCCTTTTCGGGAACAGGCTGCCCTGGTTAAAATGAAAATGACTGAGGATAAGAAAATTGTCCCACTCATTCCATTCCCCTTCAGAGCGAATCCAGATATGCCTGTCATCTATGTTTCAAATAGAGGAAAGAACACAAACGGTAAATCCTGGAAAAATGCCTTCACCTCTCTTCAGAAGGCGGTAGATGCAGCCGGCCCCGTTACCCAGATATGGATGGCGGCAGGAAAATATGAAGGAGGGGTGGTCATTGACAGTAAAAAAGGACTCTATATCTATGGGGGTTTTTCCGGCTCAGAAAACCGGCTGGAAGAAAGTGATCCGGTCAGAAACCAGGTAAAAATATCAGGGGAAAATGGAAGTCCACACATTATATCATTAAAACATGCTGAATACGTCCGGCTGGAAGGACTTGTGTTTGAAAACGGACGTGCCCTGGGAGATAACATCAATGGATGCGGGGCAGCCCTGCTGATGAAGGGAGGAGGAGAAACGATAAGGGTGGTTGATTGTATATTCAGAGACAATTATGCCATCAAAGACGGCGGAGCTGTATTTGCAACCGGTGGAGCCGGACCCCTGTTTATCGCCTGCACTTTCCTGAAAAATGAATCCCAGGAGAACGGAGGCGCAGCCTATATCAATTGCAACAAGCCAAACGGTTACCATACCCGTTTTTACCATACAACTTTCAGGGAAAACAAGGCTCAGAACAACGGAGGTGTGGCCTATATGACTACAGACCTGAAACAGACAGGCACCTTGAGATTTATCAACTGTCTGATAGTGAATAATTTCACCTTGCTTGAAGGAGGTAATATCATGCTGCGGGGGGGAGCCTCCCTGCTGATGAGCCATTGTACGGTTGACGGAAATACCGGAATGTCCAAAGGGACCGCCATCGCCTCACTCGGAAGGATACCGGCACAGAACCGAATTGTTAACAGCATTTTTACCAACAACCATGGCGCGGTTCTTTTTACAGCCGATGCCTATGAAGGAACAGATCCCATTTTATCTGCCAGACAAAAGTGGACGGAAATTTTGAATTGCCTTTTCTATAATACAGAGACGCATGGAATTTGCGGATATACACATCATTCTGAGAGATATACTGATCTGTCGAATATTAATGGAAGTAACTGGGCCGAAGGCAACCTCAGTGAAAATCCGCTTTTTACCAATCCTGACGAAGGAGACTACACTCTTCAGTCTGGTTCTCCTGCAGTGAAAACCGGAACAGCAGACAACTCTTTTCCGGTAGACATCAGAGGTAACATACGAAATTATGATCCAAAAAATCTCGCCGGGACAGTTGATATTGGATTTAATGAATTGTAAATGAAATGGTCCGATAAAAGGTATTTTCCATTAAAAAAAGAACGATAAAAATCTATTCCCATGAATCCAAAAACTTTGCTTATCCCTCTATTGCCCTGCTCACTGGCGGCTGCTTCTTGCCAGCATAACCCCCGGGAGGCTCAGAAACCCAATATAATCGTTATCCTCTCGGATGACATGGGTTTTTCTGATCTTTCCTGCTACGGAAGTGAGATCAGTACGCCTAACCTGGATGCCCTGGCTGAACAGGGTGTGAGGTTCAACCAGTTTTATAATTGTGCCAGGAGTTGCCCTACGAGGGCTTCGCTGCTCACCGGGCTGTATCCGCACCAGGCCGGTGTGGGTTACATGACAGAGAAGCTGGGGAATACTTCTGCATATCAGGGTTTTCTCCGGGATGACAGGAAAACCATTGCAGAGATGCTCCAGACCCAGGGATATACAACACTTCACGTGGGCAAATGGCATGTAGGAACCCCGGCCAATGGAGTGATGCCTTGCAGCCGGGGGTTTGAAAGGGGGTGGAGCCCCGTGGGAAGGGTAAACTACTGGAATACCGACAGGGTGTATGAAGACGGAGAAGTCAGGGGACTGAATGAGAATGAGAAGGGATACCTTACTGATGTTACCGGTGATAAAGCGATTGAATATATTGAATATGCCACAGGAAAGGACAATCCCTTCTTTCTTTACCTGGCACTTAATGCAGCCCACTGGCCCCTGCACGCCAAACCCGAAGATATTGAAAAATACAGGGGAAAGTTCATGAAAGGGTGGGACCGGCTCCGGGAGGAAAGAATCCACAGGATTGATTCCATTGGCCTGGTTCCTGCAATGGAAGCAGGATTGATACGTGATAAAGAAGTTCCTGCCTGGACCGATTATCCCGAAGCAGATACCTATGCCGGATACCATTCCATGATCTCAGGGAAGCATGACCAGGACGACTGGGATTTAAAGATGTCTATTTATGCCGCCCAGATAGAGAGCATGGACAAACAAATAGGAAGAATTATTGAGACACTGAAGAAGAAAGGTATTTTTGAAAACACCATTATACTATATATGCAGGATAATGGAGGATGTGCAGAAGGCATTGGCAAGGAGGAGGAAGTAGCTCCAGGTGGGGCCGATTCATATAATGCCTACAGCCTTCCCTGGGCTTACCTGAGCAATACCCCTTTCCGCAATTTCAAACATTTTCTGCATGAAGGTGGAATATCAACTCCCCTGATCGCAAGCTGGCCGAAAGGCATTCTCGATGAGAGAAAAGGAGCCATTGAAAAAGAAAGCTTCGGCCACATTGTGGATATTCTTCCGACATGCCTTGCTGCTGCAGGCGGGAATACTGAAAATCTTTCCTATGCTGTTGAAGGAGAAAACCTCCTTGAGGTAATAAATGGTAAAGAAGAAAATTCAGACAGAACCATTTACTGGGAACATGAAGGGAACCGGGCTGTAAGAAAAGGGGAATGGAAACTGGTTTCCAGGTATCCCGATGATATACTCTTTTTTGAAAAATGGGAATTCCCCCGTGCGCCCAGGACACAGGAATGGGAATTATACAATATTAAAACCGACCGTTGGGAACTGAAGGAGTGCTCATCTGCGAATCCGGAAACGACAGAGAGTCTGAAACAGCTTTACCTTGACTGGGAGGTAAAAGCCGGAGCATTGCCCCGCAGGGAAATTATATCAGGATCCGCGATTAAGTTCTGAAATGGTGTGGTTGAATATTAATGCTATGATTTTCATGATTTGTGAAGATGCAATTGTAGATATCACCATAATTTTATCTGAACAAACTACTCTAACCTAACATATGTGTTCTATGAAAAAACCAAAATTGTTGCTATTAGTTCTATTTATGGTCTCTTTTCTGGGCCTTTACGCCCAGGACCTGAGCATTACAGGTAAAGTGACCGATGAAAATAGACAATCCCTGCCCGGAGTCACAATTATTGTCTCTGGAACTGCCCGGGGAACCATAACAGATGAAAATGGTAATTACAGCATTTCCGCTCCCGGCAGTGCCGTTCTCGAGTTCAGCTTTATTGGTTACCAGAAGCATTCTGCTTCAATAGAGGGCAGAACTACCATCAATGTAACCATGTCGGTCGACTTTGAAGCATTGGACGAGGTAGTGGTCATCGGTTATGGTTCTGTAAAGAAAAGCGATTTGACCGGATCAGTCGTCTCTCTGAAATCGGAAGACCTGATTGTAGGGGTGAGCGCCAGTGTTGACCATCTCCTGCAGGGCCGCGCTGCTGGTGTTCAGGTACTACAGAACAGCTCGGAACCCGGAGGCGGACTTTCCATCCAGGTCAGGGGTGTTGGTTCCATAAATGCCAGCAACGAACCGCTTTATGTAATAGACGGCCTGCCGGTTGATAACGTACCTGTAATTGCAGGTGTGGGCGAAGGATTCACAGCCAACAGAAACCCTAGAAATCCCTTAAACTCTCTCAATCCGGCTGATATAGAGTCTATAGAAATCCTGAAGGATGCCTCTGCCACCGCTATCTATGGTTCCAGGGGAGCCAACGGTGTGATTATGATTACTACAAAAAAGGGCACCTCAGGTCCCCTTAAAGTTGATTATGATGCTTATTTCGGGTCCCAGAGTATTACCAAAAAGCTGGACTTGCTCACACCGACCGAGTATCAGCAGGTAATCAATGAGCTATACGATGCCGGAGCCATCAATGCCAACATTGGAGAAAGGGTGGATGTCATTCAGGGAGATGGCACCGACTGGCAGGACGAAATCTTCCGGCAGGCTCCTGTTCAAAACCACAATGTTTCCTTCTCCGGGGGAGATAAGGATACCAGGTTTTATGCATCATTCGGTTACTTCGATCAGGATGGGGTTGTGATCAGCTCGGGAATTAAACGATATTCTGCCAGGCTGAACCTGGAACAACAAATGAAAGACAGATTCAATTTCGGTTTGAATGTCAGCACCAGTTTTGTGGACGATGATTTTGTAGCCAATGGAATTGTTCCGAATGAAGAAGCAGGTGTAATCAGCAGTGCCCTTGATTTTGATCCAACCCTTGAAATAATGGACGATAATACAGGAAGATACACTATTTCAGAGTTTATTTCAAAGGATAATCCGTTGGCTGTTGCATACGGAAAAGAGGCCAGGGCAAAATCTTTCAGAACATTCGGAAGCGTATATGGTGAATACTTTTTTTTTCCTGAGCTTTCGCTTAAAATTAACCTTGGAGGAGATATTAATACATCAAAAAGAGATGTTTTTGTTGACTCAAGGACAAAGAGGGGAAGTGATGCAGGAGGAATAGGTACCGTTATTTCCGGCTTTCTTTATAACTATCTGGCGGAAGCCACTATTAACTACCGAAAGGAATTTGAGGGCGGTCATAATTTCTCAATTATGGCTGGGGCAACCACGCAAAAGTTCTTCATTGAAAGATCCAATGTGAGTTCTTCCGGTTTTATTTCTGAAGCTACAGGTACCAACAGCTTGCAGTCAGGCACCCAGTCCACCTTCAGCATCAACACCAGCAGCAACTCGAACACCTTGCTGTCATACCTTGGAAGGGCCAACTATTCATTTCAGGATCGCTTCCTGCTGACGGCCACCATACGTGCAGACGGATCATCCCGGTTTGGTGAGAACAACAAATTCGGTTATTTCCCATCGGCTGCCTTTGCCTGGAAACTGAACAATGAGGATTTCATAAAAAACCTGGATATATTCAGCACCCTCAAACTGAGGGCAAGTTGGGGGCAAACAGGCAACCAGGAAATTGGCAATTATAGATCCCTTACCACATTCAGTATCGGAGGATCTCCAATGATATATGGCGACAACCAGTACGTAGTATTTGAGCCTTCCAGGATGCCCAATCCCGATCTGAAATGGGAAACTACTAAACAGACCGACATCGGATTGGATTTCGGATTTTTGAAAGGGAGGATTTCCGGATCGATTGACTATTTCTACAGGAAGACTTTTGATCTCCTGCTTGACCTTCCGGTTCCTCCTCAGACCGGGTTCGCGACCAAACTGGCTAATGTTGGTTCCGTTGAAAACAAAGGTTGGGAGTTCGTATTGAATACCTACAACATTACCGGTCCGTTCTCATGGACCACCAACATGAACTTTTCGGTGGCAAAGAACAAAGTTATCGACCTTGGAGGTATACCGCAAATTATTATGGGCGCATTGCAGTTTACCCCGGATGTATCAATCATTATCCCTGGGCAACCTATGAACAGTTACTACGGTTATACAGTTACTGGTGTCTGGCAGACGGATGACGACCTGGCCCTCTCTAAACAGGGTGCTCAACCGGGAGACCTGAAATATCTCGATGCCAATCAGGATTCTACCATTACCGCTTCAGACAGAGCCGTTATTGGCAGTCCCTTCCCCGATTTTACCTGGGGTATGGTCAATACATTCGCATATAAGGGGTTTGATCTGTCTGTTTCAATGCAGGGTGTTCATGGGGCCTACCTGCTTAACAACCAGATTGTTCATGCTTATTATCCAATTAACTTCAGAAGAAATAAAATAGCTGAACCTTATTTAAACCGCTGGACACCTGAAAATCCGACCAACGAGTATCCTTCATTTATTAATCCCAGTTCTCAGGGTTCGAATGTGGTAAATACCAAGACGGTTGAAGATGCATCATATATCAGGATACAAAATGTCACTCTTGGCTACCTGGTACCTTTGAAGAACATAAAGGCTATTCGCTCCCTGAATGTTTACGTCTCAGCCAGTAACCTTTATACATTCACAAAGTACAGAGGTTTTGATCCGGGGGCCAATGTCAGTGGAACTGAGGACGCAGCCGTAAGGATTGATTACGACAGTTTCCCGCTGGCAAGAACCATGATGTTCGGTTTCAAAGTTGGTTTTTAATGCTTATAAAATACACAGATTATGAAAACAAAAACAATACTTTGTCTCATATCCGGCCTGCTCCTGACTATCACAGCATGTAAGGACTACCTTAAGGAAAATCCTCCCGGAGAACTGGCTCCCGACAACCTCCTGACCACCAAAGAAGGTGTTGAAGCCATACTAAATAATGCATATTTGGAGTATAAATGGAATTACGGGTTCCATGAAGCACTGATGTCGACTGCTGAGTATCCATGCGATGTTCTTTTTCAGTCCGGAGGAGGAATGAACATCAAATTCATACTGATGTCCCAATTCCAGTGGACCCCTTCTACCAGCACTTCAAATGATGCCATCTGGGGCTCAAAATATAAGTCCATCAGGGATGCAAATATAGTTATTGACAACATTGATAATTTTACCGCTGATGCAGCTGTAAAAAAGCAGCTTCTCGCTGAAGCAAGGTATATCAGGGCTGTAGATTATTATTATCTGTACGATGCTTTTGGTCCGGTACCACTGAGAATCTCGTCAATCGATCCCCCGGATTTGCCAAGAGCATCTGAAGAAGAGATACTTACCTTTATTGAAACGGAACTTCAGGAAGCGGCAATCGATCTGCCTTTCCCGGGAACAGAGGAATATAACGGCAGAGCTACAAAAGGCGCTGCGCTCGGTTACCTGGCCAGGCACTACCTCAATACAAAACAATGGCAGAAAGCTGTCGATGCCACACAGGATGTATTTGACCTGGGCTATTATGAGCTTTTCCCCTCTTACAGGGATTTGTTCAAGGTGGAAAATGAACCGGACAAAAATCCCGGTAACAGGGAAATGATAGCTGTTTCTGTAAATACCAATGTAGATCCATATGGAACCAAAATTTCAGCCGCTGCAATGCCTCCGGCTTTCGCGTACACACCGCAGATACCTGAATTCATGGCAGTGGGTATTGCTAACTGGGCGGCCCAGTTCAGGATTTACAGTAGCTTTATAACAGGGATGGATACAACCAATGATAAAAGGTTTGATTTGATTTTTACCCGTTATGTCAATACCTCCGGGGCAACTGTAAACCTTATGTCCACGCCGAATAACCTGAGGACACTTAAATTTTTTGATAACGGAGCCGAAGTGGCCAGTCACGGGAACGACCACCCCATGCTGAGGTATGCAGATATTCTCCTGATGCGGGCTGAAGCCCTGAATGAGTTGAATGGTCCCACACAGGCCGCAATTGACCTGATTGACGAAGTGCGTAACCGGGCCGGACTTGGTGATCTGGTGCTGGCTGATTTTCCCGATAAGGCCGCTCTTAGAGATCACATTCTTATTGAAAGGAAATGGGAGTTCTATTATGAGGGATTGAGAAGAAGTGACCTGATAAGGCATGGCAAATTTATTTCCGGTGCCAGGGCTCGCGGTGTCGCAGTGGCTGCCGATTACCATGTCAGGTACCCCATCCCGCAGAATGAAATGGATGCCAATCCCAATATGATGCAAAACGAAGGATATGAGTAAACCCGGTTTAGGTCATAGCAAAAAATTGTATAATTGAAATTCAGTTAGGGTTTTTTGAGGGGCGAAGGGGGAAAAGGCCCGGAACAGTTTTAAATCCGGGCCTTTTTATATCTTGATTCTTAAATGAATAATATATAAAAAACAGATACATGAAAAACCAAAAATGTAAACAAATTAGAAATATACTTTTACCTGCCCTGCTTGGTCTCCCCGGTGTTGCAGCACATTCTCAACCAGAATCGCATCCGAACATGGTGCTTTTTCTGGCTGATGATTGCACCTATTTCGACATTGGATGCTACGGAAGCAAAGATTCTAAAACTCCTAACATTGATAAGTTTGCATCGGAGGGGATGCTTTTTACGAAAGGATATCAGTCAGCTCCTATGAGTTCGCCTACCCGCCATAATCTGTATACCGGTATCTGGCCGGTTAAATCCGGCGCATACCCCAATCATACAATGGCAGACACAGGCACTTTAAGCATTGTAAATCATTTAAAATCGGGAGGATACCGGGTGGCTCTCATAGGCAAATCGCACGTGTTGCCCAATTCTGTCTTTCCGTTCGAATATGTCGATCTGACCGCTACAAACGATATCGACTTTAATGCCGTCGACACTTTTATTTATTCCTGTACCTCCAAAAAACAGCCGTTTTGTTTGTTTGTAACCTCCAATCAGCCACATAAGCCCTGGAACAAAGGCGATCCTTCCCGGTTTAATCCCAAATCGCTTCACCTGCCCCCGTATTATGTAGATATACCTGAAACACGAAATGAATTATGCAAATATTTTGCCGAAATCAACTACATGGATGCCGAGTTTGGGAAATTGCTGGGCTATATTGATCAGTACAAAATTAAAGAAAATACAGTAGTGCTTTTTTTGAGTGAGCAAGGAAATAGCATGCCATTTGCCAAATGGACTTTATATGATGCCGGAGTGCATTCGGCTTACATAGTTCGTTGGCCCGGAAAGATTAAAGCAGGAAGCGTATCGGATGCTATTGTTGAATACGTCGATATTACACCAACATTTTGCGAGATGGCAAATGTAAAACCTCTTGCACCGGTTGATGGGAAAAGTATTTTGCCCGTGCTGCTTGGAAAAACAAATGAACACAAACAATACACTTTTTCCTTGCAGACCACTCGTGGTATAATTAAAGGCAGCGAATATTTTGGAATTCGTTCTGTTGCCGATAAAAAATACAGGTATATCGTAAATCTTACACCTGAAGCCAGCTTTAACAATGCGGAGTCAAATGGTGAACTGTTTAGAATATGGAAAGAGCTTGGTAAAACTGATTCTATTGCAGCGTATATTACATACAGATACCAGCATAGACCTGCAGTTGAGCTGTACGATACAGAAAACGACCCTTATTGTATCAACAATTTGGCGGCAAAACCAGAGTATTCCGCAATCATTGCCCGACTCGAAAAAAGCCTGAAAGACTGGATGCAGTATTGTGGCGATAAAGGCCAGGAAACAGAGATGGAAGCATTAAATCACATGCCGGGTCGTATTATTCAAAATGAATAAAACTGATCTCAACGCCAGGCACACACAACTATGACCATAAGGCATGAAGATGAAGTTTTACTCTTTTAGCCTTAATGCAGTGTAAAACAATATTTAATTAATTGATTTCAAAAAATATAAACAAATGAAAAGAACCTCCATGATACTGTTCCTTCTGGTTGTCTGCTTTTCGGTATTCTCACAGGGATGGACTCCGGTTAAAGGAAAAATCATGACCTCCTGGGGTGAAACCCTCAATCCTGCTTCCGTCTGGCAGGAATATCCGCGCCCGCAGTTTGAAAGGGACGACTGGATGAACCTGAACGGGCTCTGGGATTACGCACTTCTTAAGAAGAACATCCCTTTGCCTTCCCGTTTCCAGGGGAAGATACTGGTTCCTTTCTGCATTGAATCTGCCCTTTCGGGAGTGGGTAAATCCATGAAGCCGGATGACAGATTGTGGTATTCCAGGGAGTTTGAAATTCCTTCTTCCTGGCAAGAGAAACAGGTGCTCCTGCATTTTGAGGCGGTCGACTGGTCAGCTACCGTCTGGGTAAACGATGCTCCCGTAGGCTCCCACGAGGGAGCTTATGACAGGTTTACTTTCGATATCACTCCCTACCTGAAGTCAAAAGGCAGGCAGAAACTCGTTGTCTGTGTGGATGATCCATCCAGCTCCGGTACCCAGGCCAGGGGAAAACAGCAGATGCCCCAGCAGGGTATCTGGTATACACCGGTAAGCGGCATCTGGCAGACCGTATGGCTGGAGCCGGTCACAACCGAAGCTTCACTGGAGGAGGTTTTTATTACTCCCGATATCGACAGGAATCTGGTGTCGGTTATACCGATGCTGCGCGAACCAAAGAAAAGCCTCTACAGCGTGGAGGTCAGAGTACTTGATGGCGAAAAAACGGTCTCCATCCACAGGGTCGATGCCGACAAAACACTGGAGATACCTTTGGAAAACCCCAGGTACTGGTCGCCCGGAGACCCTCACCTCTATAACCTGGAACTGATACTTAGCAATGATAAGGGCCAGGTTCTTGACAGGGTCAGCAGCTATTTTGGAATGCGAAAAATCAGCCTGGGGGATAAAGACGGTAACAAGGTGCTGTACCTCAACAATGAATTCCTGTTTCATTACGGAACCCTTGATCAGGGCTGGTGGCCCGACGGACTTCATACACCGCCCTCGGACGAAGCCATGCGTTACGACCTTGAGGTGACCAAACAGATGGGATTCAACATGATCAGGAAACACATCAAGGTGGAACCCGCACGCTGGTACTACTGGTGCGATAAACTGGGCATCATGGTATGGCAGGACATGCCATCGGGCATGGTGGTGATTCCGGAAGAAGGACAGGAGCGCCCCGTACATGTTCAGCATGTCCCCAGGAACGGAGAGGACCTGAATAAAAGGTCACTGGAATCAGCACAGTTCGAATGGGAACTGAACCGCATGATCAAACAGCATTACAACCATCCCGGAGTGGTGATTTGGGTGGTCTTCAATGAAGGTTGGGGTCAGTACCAGACCTGTCGTATGGCTGACCTGGCAAGGGGACTGGATCCCTCGCGACTCATTAATGCCGTCAGCGGATGGGCCCTGCGTCCCTGCGGGGATATATACGATATACATACCTACCAGGTGGACGTGCTGACTCCTCCGGTCAGCATCGATATGGCCTCGGTGATAGGCGAATACGGAGGCATTGGCTACCCGGTGGAAGGCCATCTCTGGGACCCGGCCATGCGGAACTGGGGATACCAGACCTACACCACAGCCGAGGAACTGCTGGTGAGGTATAAGGAGAAGTTTGACCAGGTCCTGGAAATGAAACGTAGCAAAGGACTTTCAGCTGCCGTCTATACACAGACCACCGATGTGGAAGGGGAAGTGAACGGGCTGATTACCTATGACAGAAAGGTGATTAAGATTCCGGTTGGTACCCTTAATGATATGCATGTCCTGTTGTATGAAAAATGAAACGGATGATCAGAGCAGGGATTTGTTATTTGAAGTTTTTATGAATATCTGAAATACAATGAGAAGATATTATGCATATCCCGTCCTTGCAGCCCTGGGTCTGGCAACAGGATGCAACAGGACACCTGATGCTGAAGCAGGTCGTCCCAACATCATTCTCATCATGTCAGACGATATGGGTTATTCGGACCTGGGATGCTTTGGTGGTGAAATTCAGACGCCAAACCTTGACAGATTGGCAGCAAACGGGATACGCTTTACACAGTTCTATAACGCCTCTCGCAGCTGCCCTTCCAGGGCATCCCTTCTTACCGGGTGCTACCCACACCAGACAGGTATAGGTCACATGACAAGTACCCCGGAAAACCATTCTCAGCACGACCTAGGCGTACCGGGATACCGCGGGGCTCTGAACCAAAGCTGTGTTACAATTGCTGAGGTACTGAAAGAAGCAGGGTACTCAACTCTGATGACTGGCAAATGGCACCTGGGAATTGCAGACAGCTCTGAATGGCCACTGAACAGAGGATTTGAAAAGTTCTACGGACTGCTCCCGGGAGCATCCAATTTTTTTAAACCCGAATCTCCCAGGGGGATCACATTCATGAATGATCCGGTAATCATTGAGGATGAAAATTACTATACAACCGATGCATTTACAGATTACGCCCTTCGGTTAATAGGAGAATCTAAAGAAAAGTCACCGGAGAATCCCTTCTTTCTTTACCTTGCCTATACAGCACCGCACTGGCCTCTTCACGCTCCTCCGGAAGTAGTGAAAAAATACAGGGGTAAATACATGGACGGTTGGACCGTACTTAGAGAAAACCGTTTTGCCAGGATGAAGCAAATGGGATTGATAGATACTGAATGGGAACTCAGTCCGCAGGATTCAAGGGACTGGGATTCGCTGGACGAGGAGAAAAAAGAGGAAATGGACCTTCGAATGGCCATCTATGCTGCTATGATCGACCGGATGGACTGGAATATCGGGCGACTGACAGGCTACCTGGAGGAGAACGGCATGATGGAGAATACAGTCATTTTTTTCCTCAATGACAACGGGGCCTGCGCTGAGTTTGCTGAACTGGGAAGCGGACCCGCTGAACAGCTGGGAACAGAAGAAGGATACGTACTTTCTTATGGCCAGGCCTGGGCAAACGCCTCCAATACTCCTTTTCGTGAATATAAACACTGGGTTCATGAGGGCGGAATCAGCACACCCATGATTGTACACTGGCCTGAGGGTATCCCCGCGAACCGACGTGGTAAAATGGTAACCGGGCACGGAATACTTCCGGACATTATGGCAAGTTGCATCGAACTGGCCGGCACTGAGTATCCCTCAGAATATGCTGGCAATAAAGTTACTGCCTTATCAGGCAAAAGCCTGGTGCCACTTTTGAAAGGAGAGGACATAGTTCTCCATCCGGAACCGGTTTTCTGGGAACATGAAGGCAACAGGGGAGTCCGTCTTGGGAAATTCAAGCTTGTTCAGAAGTGGGATAAAGATGTCCCCGTTCGCTGGGAATTGTACGATATGGAAACCGACAGAACGGAAATCAGGGACCTTTCTGCTGAAATGCCCGGTAAGGTAAATGAGATGGATCGAATGTACGATGAATGGGCTTCCACCCACCTGGTGCTGCCGTGGGATTCCGTGCAGGTACTTTACCAGAGAAAAAGAGAATCGGAACAGAATACAAACAGATAAATCATGAAATATCTCCATGCACTGCCTGCACTGGCACTTGCCGAAGTGATGGGAGGTTGTTCGGGAACAGAAGCCCCGGACTCTCCAAGACCAAACATCATTGTAATAATGACCGACGATATGGGGTATTCCGATCCGGGATGCTACGGAGGAGAAATTAAGACACCAAATATCGACCTCCTGGCCGAAAACGGAATACGGTTCACACAGATGTACAACTGCGCCCGCAGCTGTCCCTCCAGGGCTTCCCTGCTAACCGGGAAATATCCTCACCAGGTGGGACTGGCAAGGAACGGGCAGAACCTTTCCATGGATGCACCTACAATTGCCGAAGTGCTCCGGGAAGCGGGGTACCGCACAGGAATGGCCGGGAAATGGCACCTTTCCCGTACAAAAGCCCTTCCCGTCAAAGAGGATCAACTCAAATGGCTGGCACACCAGACCGACTCCGGGGTGTTCGCTCCCCTGGAATCATATCCCAGCAACCGGGGATTTGAAGAGCACTGGGGAGTGATCTGGGGGGTGGTCGATTATTTTGATCCTTTCAGCCTGGTTCACAATGAAACAGCCATTAAAGAAGTGCCTGATGATTTTTACATAACAGATTTTATTACAAAAAAATCTGTGGAAATGATAGAAACCTTCAGCCGGGGAGAAGATCCCTTTTTCCTGTATGTGGCCCATACTGCTCCCCACTGGCCTCTCCATGCCCTGCAGGAGGATATTGAAAAGTACAGGGATACCTATAAAGAAGGGTGGGAGAAACTCAGGAACGACAGGTACCGGAGGATGGTGGAGATGGGATTGATCGACAGCCTCCTCTATCCCCTTCCGCCCAATTCTTCAGGTAAAAGCTGGGATGAATGCCCCGACAAGGAAAAGGAAGCCAACCATATGGCTGCACATGCTGCCATGGTGGACCGTGTTGACCAGGGTATAGGCAAAATACTGGAGAAGCTCAGGGAAAAAGGCATGTACGACAATACCCTTATATTTTTTCTTTCAGACAACGGGGCCAGTTATGAACGGGGTTATCCCCCTGGCTTCGACCGGCCTGGAGAAACCAGGGATGGAGAAACCATAGATTATGATCCATTTGAACCCGGACCGCAGACCACCTGGGGTTACATCGGGAATGCATGGGCCAGTGCCATCAATACCCCCTTCAGGTTCTGGAAAAAGGAATCCTATGAGGGCGGAGCCTGTACCCCCTTTATTGTACACTGGCCGGCCGGCCTGAAAGGAATGGAAAACTCTGTCAACAGGGGAGTGGCACATGTGATGGACATTTTACCCACCTGCATTGAACTGGCCGGGGCTGAGTATCCTGTGAGCATTCACGGCCAGCAAACTTCTCCGGTGGAAGGGAAGAACCTGATGCCCTTGTTGAACAAAGAAATATCTACAACCCATGATACCCTTTACTGGGAACATGAAGGTGGAAAGGCTATCCGTATTGGCGACTGGAAGATGGCCGCGTTGAAAAACCAGCCATGGGAACTGTTCAACCTGGAGAAAAACAGGACTGAAACGGTCGATCTTTCGGCACTTTATCCGGATAGGATTAAAGAAATGAACAAACTATGGGAAACCTGGGCAGAAAGAGTGGGTGTGCCGGAGTGAAAATTCATTGCCGGATGAAAACGATAAAAAATCCTCTGTCCGGGGGTGGCCATTACCTGTTTTGCCTGGGAATCCTGACCGGACAAGCTGCCTGCGTCCAAAAAGGACAGGATGCGGTGCGGCCAAATATTGCAATCATTTACATTGATGACATGGGCTATGGCGATCCCGGCTGCTATGGGAATCCCCTTATCAAAACCCCAAACATTGACAGGCTGGCTGAACAGGGAATCCGGTTTACTCAGTTCTATGTCAATTCTCCGGTATCCTCTCCATCACGAGTGGCACTGAATACCGGCCAGTATCCGATGAAGTTCGGGATTCATGCACCCATTGACGGAAGCGAACAGAATCGCCAGAGAAATATGAATGATTTCCTC
Organism: Bacteroidales bacterium; assembly: GCA_035530535.1. Classification (GTDB taxonomy): domain Bacteria; phylum Bacteroidota; class Bacteroidia; order Bacteroidales; family VadinHA17; genus SR-FBR-E99. Next base: position 3,817 of record DATKUS010000166.1, on the reverse strand, counting down.
GACCCGGAAGTGCCTACCATGGCTGAAGCATTTCAGTCTGCCGGTTATGCTACCGGACATTTCGGCAAATGGCATATGGGCGGAGGACGAGATATAGGAGATGTTCCCCATCCTTCTGAATACGGGTTTGAAAAGTCTCTGGTAGGTTTCGAGGGGATAGGCGACAGAGTACTTTTTAACAACCACAACCTGTCTGCACAGAGTGGTCGCCTGGGCAAGGGTAAGATTATCTGGGCAGAAAAGCACTTGTCCACTTCAATATACGTAGACAGCGCCCTGGCCTTTATTCGAAGAAATCCTGACAAACCTTTTTACATACACCTGTTTCCCAATGATGTGCACGACCCGCATCTCCCTGACAGTGCCCAATGCGACAAATTCAGGCACCTGTCTGATAACCCCTTTGAACAGAAATTCCTGGCGGTACTTGATGAAATGGATCGCCAGATAGGCCGTTTCCTGTCAGGTCTGTCTGAGCTTGGGATAAGGGAGAACACCCTTGTCATCCTGGCCAGCGACAATGGCCCTACGGACTGGCCCTACTATTATACCACCGACAGATACCCGGAGGGATACAATGGAGAACTATACCCCCCGGGTTTTGCTGGAGGATTCTTCGGAAGAAAATGGAGCTTATACGAAGGCGGAATCAGGGTTCCCTTTATTGCCAGCTGGCGGGGACATATACCGGAAGGTAAAACCGACAGCCTGACCCTCCTTGCAGGAATCGACCTGTTCCCCACCATATGTGCAATGGCCGGACTGCCGGTACCGCAGGGAGTTGACGGAACCGATAAAAGCAAAGCCCTGCTTGGGAATCCTATCCCCGATGTCCCGGTAGTGATGTGGGAATATGCCAGCAATGCAGGAGGTTCTCATCTGCCCGGCAATAAGGATTTTATCTCCCCAAACCTGGCCATTCGGGATGGAAGGTGGAAGCTTCTGATAAATGCCGATTCCACCCGCGCTCTCCTGTTCGATATCCATGCCGATCCACAGGAAAAGCACAACCTGGTGGAAGAAAACCCTGAACTTGCAGAAAACATGGCACGTAAGGTCCTTGCCTGGCGAAGAAAAATGCCTGTGCCAATGAAATTGTAGTTTATAGTCAATAATATGTATCATACCAAATTATAATGAACAAGCTGTTTCTTTCCTCTCTTTGCCTGACTGCCCTGGCTTCCTGCAAACCCGGCGGAACCGGTCAGCAGGACCAAAAACCCAATATCCTGTTGTTATATGTCGACGACCTGGGATATGGTGATATCGGGATAAACGGGGCCAGAGGGGTACAAACCCCCAACATCGACAGGCTGGCAGAAAACGGTTTGCTGCTGACCGATGCACACTGTTCAGCTGCCACATCAACCCCTTCCCGGTATTCCCTGCTTACCGGGAGCTATGCCTTCAGGAACAATGCGGCAATCCTTCCGGGCAATGCACCACTGATCATTGATACGGCCATGACCACCCTGCCCGACGTTCTCCGGGCATCCGGCTATAAAACCGGTGTGGTGGGGAAATGGCATCTCGGTCTGGGATTGGGTGAGATGGACTGGAACGGTGAGATATGCCCCGGACCTAAGGACATAGGATTTGACTATAGCTTTCTTCTTCCCGCGACAGGCGACAGGGTCCCCTGTGTGTTTGTCGAAAACCAAAGGGTGGTGGGAGTGGATCCTGCCGACCCTATTCGTGTGAGCTATTCAGACAAACTGGATGGTTTTCCAACTGGAACGGAGAATCCTGAACTCCTGAAAATGAAGGCCGATACCCAGCACAGCAATACAATTGTAAACGGGGTAAGCCGGATAGGCTATATGAGCGGAGGCAGAAATGCACTCTGGACCGATGAGGATTTCCCTATGGTATTTAACAAAAAAGCCATTGATTTCATAAAGGGCTGTGAGGGACAACCATTCTTTCTGTATTATGCGTTTCATGATATCCATGTTCCTCACCTGCCAAATCCTGCTTTCGTGGGTAAAAGCAGCATGGGCCCGCGCGGAGATGCCATTGCACAAATGGACTGGTGCGTGGGACAACTGGTCAGCCTGCTGGAAGAATTGGGTCTTTCCGAAAACACCCTTGTGATATTGACCAGTGACAATGGCCCTGTTCTGGACGATGGGTATGAGGATATGGCCGTTGAAATGCTGGGCGATCACAATCCCTCAGGCCCTTTCCGGGGCGGAAAATACAGCGCCTATGAAGCCGGTACCCGCATGCCAACGGTAGTTTACTGGCCCGGTGTTGTGGAACCCGGTGTGAGTGATGCCCTGCTCAGCCAGGTGGATCTTCTGGCCTCATTAGCCGGCTTGGTTGGACAAAATCTGAAGCCCGGTGTTGGACCAGACAGCTTTAACTATCTGGATGCATGGTTGGGGAAATCCAACAAAGGAAGAGATATCTTGTTAGAAGAAGCTTTTACTATGGCACTCAGATTTGGCGAATGGAAATATATACATCCTTTCAAAGGGTTCACACCCGAATGGCTGGCAAACAAAGATATTGAGACAGGTTTGTCTGGAGAAGACCAATTATACAATCTGTACCAGGAGCCGGGAGAGATGTTCAATCTTGCTGCTTCCCAGATTGATAAGGTAAAAGAAATGCAAAACATTCTGGAACGGATCATAAAAGAGCCTTCTCGAAATTCCGAAATGCATTGAAGACATTACTTGGTGTGATTACAATAATGTCCAAGAACTTAAAAATAACAGTTAATAATCAGTAGGTTTTAAGTGCCCACTGGTGTAATAATATTTTAAATATTAATGTGACATTTAAGTATCTCAGAATGCTAAAGCTGAGATAATTAATTATTGCTATCTTTTGAATCCGGAAAATGGTTGAATTTAAGTAACTATAGCAGATTCAATCAGGTTTTAAGTGTATGATAAATATGACGTTATAACTTATGCAAACATGCCATCAAAAAGCTACATAACTTACACAGATGCTCTCAAAACTCAAGCTCCTGCTGCATTCTCATCAATGTTCAAACCTATTGGCTCCGCCTGTAATCTTGAATGTACCTATTGCTATTACCTTGACAAGACACAGACTATTTATAATAATATTCAGCCTTTGAAGAGTCTTGAGATTCTCGAAGAATATACAAGGCAATATATTGAAGCTAATGAGGTACCTGAGGTAACTTTCACCTGGCATGGTGGCGAACCACTTATGGCGGGTCTCGATTACTTCCGGAAAGCAATGGGGTTTCAGAGAAAGCATTCTGGCGGAAAGACAATAATTAATTCACTTCAGACCAATGGTACGCTGCTGAATGCCGACTGGTGCCGATTTTTTAATGACCACCGCTTTCTGATTGGAGTCTCGATTGACGGCCCCCGTGATATTCATGATGCTTACAGGATATACAAAGCAGGCAAACCCACTTTTGATAAAGTAATGGACGGAATAAACCAGATGGCAAAGTTCAGGGTCGAATACAATACCCTTAGCGTGGTAAACATGCTGAGTGAGGGACGCGGTTCCGAGGTTTATCAATTTCTCAAATCGATAGGCAGCAGGTTCATGCAATTCCTCCCGGTGGTGGAGTACGTGTTGCCCGCTGGTAGCACCAGGCGCCCGACTATTGTTAAACCCGGAACAGAAGGATCAGTAATGGCTTCCTGGAGCGTATCCGCGCTTGGTTACGGTCACTTCTTGACAGATATCTTTGATGTTTGGGTTTTATCTGATGTGGGCACATATTTCGTTCAGGCTTTTGACATGACACTGGCACAATGGGTGGGTGCCAAACCTGGTCTTTGCGTCTACTCCGAGACCTGTGGTGATGCATTGGTTG
>DATKUS010000165.1:0-2953 GCA_035530535.1 Bacteroidales bacterium | reverse complement strand
TCCCCGTAACTCCCCATTCTGTCAGGTTATAGGCGGTATTCAGCGATCCCCTGTATGAGACAGAAGCAATATCTGACTTCAGAGAGTTACGGGCATGAGAAAGCCAGCTGCCAACACCTATATGCATAAGACTGTCAGGGTTGTTTTCGGAGCCCGTTGTCTCATCCAGAGCCCTGAGGTTGTAAGCTCCCCGTATATCAAAGTTCTCCTTTTCGGACCCCAGATGCCCTGATATGATTATCCTTGAATTAAGCTTTTCATTATGTATGATACTATAAGTAAGAGCGCCGTTAAGATTATCATATTTATCACGCTCTCCCCCTTCAAAATATGCAAAGAGTTTATAGGCTGCAGTAACTGATCCAAAAGTGGTTGTCTGGCTCTCCGGAGCAAAAATGTATCTGTTTGAGCTGGCTGACATTGTCAGGGTTAGCTGTGATCCGGGCCCCGTTTTGTATCCTGCTATGGCCTGTATATCAGTAAAAAGCGGTTTGTATTGGCTGGTAGCATCAGAGCTCCTCAGCAGGATGGCATTTGAACGGTACCTGATACCCGAGAGCAGATAAAACTTTCCGTTATTGCTCGTTAACCCTACATGAGCAGATGAAGTAAGCATGCTTAGTGATAGCGATGCCTCATCATACTCCGGCTTTCGGTAATGTATATCAAGAACGGAAGACATCCTGTCGCCGTAAGTGGCATTAAATCCCCCAGGAGAAAATCTTACGGATGCGACAAGATCAGGATTTATCTGGCTGAGTCCTTCCTGTTGACCGGTTCTGACAAGATAAGGCCTGTATATCTCGATGTCATTAATATAGATCAGGTTTTCGTCATAGCTCCCGCCTCTTACCGAATACTGGTAGCTAAGTTCACTGAAGGATGCAACTCCGGGCATTGTCACAACAACAGCTTCGATGCCACCGGAGACTGAAGGAATGACAGCACTGGCTGCCACCGGAACATAGAGAAAATCATTATGGCTCCCTCCGGGTGCAAAAACATTTACACCGTCAATTTTAACGACCTCATTCCTGAGTATTACCTTCAGATCCTTTTCTTCGTTCCCTGAATTGACAAAGAGCGTATCGGTAATGTACCCGATACTTGAAACAAGGATCATAGGGCTTTCCCGCCCGGCGGTCAGGTCAAGGCTGAAGCGTCCGTCAGTCCCGGTAATAGTCCCTTTCTGATACGCAGGAGAAAAAACAGATGCATAGGGTATGGCAATTCCGGAAGTATCAGCTACTATGCCTCTTATTCTCAGATACTGAGCATTAAGTTGTACTCCACAGAGTGTAAAAATTATGACGGCAAGGTGCGGAAGTGATATTCTTGATGTCAGCGCCATCAGTCACTGGTTTTTTTCTTCCGGACTTTAGATTTTGACCTCTTTGTTGAAGTGTTTTTTTCGTTCTTAAGAAGTCCGCCTTTCAATTCTCTTATAAATCTTGTCCAGGAGACCGGGTTAAGCAGGTTATTAACTGGTGTCTGCCCTCTTGTATAAAGGTTATCCGACATCTGTTGCATGTTATACCTGTATCCCTGCCCTGGTGTGGACCGCATGTCAGACCATATCTGCTGCTCCACCAGCGCAAGGTTGTACTGCATGTTTTTCATCATCGGGTCATCCGGCTTGTTCTCAATCACTGCCCTTTTGAATTCTGAGTATGTTCTCCACGGAAGCACCAATACCTCTCCTATAAGGATGGTGTCAGTTATTATTTTTACGTCAGTGATAAAGCTGGTTCCGGCGAGATTTGCCGGTATGGTAAGGAGTGTTGATTTATAACCTATTGCACTGAAGAAAACAGTGTCGCCGGGGATACTGATTATCGAAAATATGCCCCTGTTGTCACTGGCAGATCCGCGGTGGAGATGTCCTGACCAGATGCTCACACCGGGAACGACTAAGCCGTATTCATCATTTGTCAAGCCGTCAATCTGGATGAATTTGACTTTCTGCTCTTCCTGCCCATCAGCCCAGAGAGCTGCAAATGCAAGAAAAGCGCCTGTTAAAATGACCTTTTTCAATAGAATAAATTTGAAATGCGATGTAAAGTAAACAATTATGAAGTTTGATTTGTAATTTTAACCTAACTTTAATATAAGTGCTACAACCGGATAAGGGATGAAAAAAGTAAATATTCTGGTGTTATGCTCAGGCAACTCCTGCCGGAGCCAGATGGCAGAAGGGTGGATACGGTATTATGCAGGGGATGCTGCAAATGTATGGAGCGCTGGAGTGGAAGCACACGGTCTTAATCCGTACGCCGTCAGGTCAATGATGGATACAGTAATAGATATATCAGGTTATAGATCAAAAACAGTTGATGAGTTGCCTGAAACGGATTTCGACTATATTATTACCGTATGTGATAATGCCAGGGAGAGATGTCCGTACATACCGGGGGAAGCAGTGCGCCTGCATCATTCGTTTCCTGACCCTGCACAAGCTGAAGGCACGGAGGAAGAGAAAATGAGGGTTTTTAATTCTGTACGTGATGAGATTGAGGATTTTGCTTTCGATTTTGTACATAATAACATCAGGCATCTGATACCTGACGATCTTGATAAGCTGTTCTGATCCTTCATTCCCTGGTGATCCTTTTAACCTGATCTTTTTCTGTACAGCGCAGTATGAGATTTTTGCTTTGTTTATTTTCAATTTCTTATCATCTTTACCGGAGTCAAAAGAATAAGAAATAATATAACAACTATTATATGCAAAAACTATTGTTGCTTGGCGATGAGGCAATTGCGCAGGCAGCGCTTGATGCGGGCATGAGTGGCATGTACGGTTACCCGGGCACACCCTCCACAGAAATCATGGAATATATACAGGCTTCAAAGCAGGCAGCTGAAGGAGCCGTACACCGTGAATGGTCTTCCAATGAAAAGACGGCTACAGAAGCAGCTCTTGGGATGTCTTATGCAGGCCGCCGGGCTATGG
>DATKUS010000164.1:0-20053 GCA_035530535.1 Bacteroidales bacterium | reverse complement strand
GACTTAATGGCGAAATCCTGCAGCAATTCATCCTTTGACCGCAACTTTGCCATCTCATCGCCGGTACTCTTTTCAATATCTGCAATTTTGCTTCCGACATCAGGAAGTACAAAGAAGGAAGCATCTTCAACCGAAGTTGAGATAAGATCAAAACCATTTTCCGTGAGCTCTATTGAATTGGCTTTCTCCTCGATGACAAAAAAGAGATCTTCGGTAACTTTTGGCATCTCCTTGGAATTGTTCTGCATATAGAAGTTCTCCGTCTTCTGAAGAAGGGTTCTTACACCTTCCTCACTGAGGAACTTAATGAGGGCATTATTCCTTGGAAGCCCCTTGTAAACTTTCAGGAGCAGGAGACCGCCTTCTTCATTTTTACCTTCGTTAATAAGTCGTTTTGCGTCTGCAAGAAGTTGTGTGACAAGCTTTTTCTGTGCAGAAACAAGTATCTCAACTTTGTGTTTATATTCGTCAAACTGAGAGGTATCGTTCTTGGCGGTAGGGCCCGATATAATAAGAGGTGTACGGGCATCATCTATCAGCACAGAGTCAACCTCGTCAACGATGGCATAATGGTGCTTCCGCTGTACAAGGTCTTCCGGATTAAGGGCCATGTTATCACGGAGATAGTCAAAGCCGAACTCATTGTTTGTTCCGAAAGTTATATCCGAGTTATAAGCCTTACGCCTTGCAGCGGAGTTGGGTTCATGCTTGTCAATGCAGTCAACGGACAGGCCATGGAACTCATAAAGCGGACCCATCCACTCTGAGTCGCGTTTTGAAAGATAGTCGTTTACTGTCACGATGTGTACTCCCCTGCCGGCCAGGGCATTCAGGAACACGGGGAGGGTTGCCACCAGGGTCTTACCTTCACCAGTTGCCATCTCTGATATCTTGCCTTTGTGGAGGGCCACCCCGCCAATGAGCTGCACATCATAATGGACCATATCCCACAAGATCTCATTTCCTCCCGCTAACCAGCGGTTTTTCCAATAGGCTTTATCGCCTTCCACTGTTATTGAAGGTCTTTTTGCGGCGAGGTCCCTGTCCCACTGTCTTGCCGTCACCTCCAGAACGTCATTTTCCTTAAGCCGGCGTGCTGTTTCCTTCATAATTGCAAAAGCGCGCGGTAATACCTCGTCCAGTTTCTTTTCGAGTTTTTCAAGGATAAGTTTGTCAATCTTATCTATCTGGTTATAAATGTCTTCCTTTTTGTTGACATCCTCCTCATTTTCAGCGGTGACTTTCAGTGCACGAATCTCCTCTTCCTCTCCTGAGAATGACCCGGTGATCTCCTTTTTCAATGTGGCGGTGAGATCTCTCAGCTCATCATTAGAAAGGGACGTCAGTTTTACTGACTCCTCCCTTACCTGCCCTACAAACGGTTCCACCTCACTCAGGTCACGTTCATACTTATTACCCAGAAAGAGCCCCAGAAGCTTATTGACAATACTCATTGAATGCAAATTTTTTAAAATACCACGCAAAATTAATTAATTTTCCGGATCAGCGTTGACTGCAGGTACAACGGAAATCTTATTGACACTGCCGGCCTGGCCGTTTTTTTGAAAATAAAATGGCATACCTGTCATGCCGGTATGCCATTCCTGAATGATTCTGATTTGTAAAACTAAGCCTGAGCAGGGGCTGCCGTAGTTCCTCTGAGACCCATTATATCGCGGTCAAGGAAATAAAGTCCTGCTGCACCGGCAAGTGTAACCTTATCAAGTATTAGCCTTACATTGGCTTCCTCCTCTATCTGTTCATTAACAAACCACTGTACCCAGTTGGCAGTGGCAAAATCATTCTCCTTCATTGCAGCTGCCAGTACCTCATTGATGCTGGCGCTTACAAACTCCTCGTGCTTAAGAACTTCCTTAAACATTTCTTCGGCACCCTTAAATTTTACAGGCGGCTTTTCAAAAGCGGGAATGATGGCATTACCTCCTCTTTCATTTACATATTTAATGAACTTCAGCATATGCATTTTTTCTTCATCTGCCTGAGCATACAGCCAGGCTGCAATACCGGGAAGACCCTTATTTTCAGCCCATGAAGCCATGGCAAGGTAGAGGTTTGATGAGTACCCTTCTCTCTCAATCTGTCTGTTGCAGATTGCTACAACATTTTTTGTCAGCATATAATTATTTTTTTTTGGTTAGACTTTCTATAAATAAAGGAACAAGTTTTTCCGACTATTGTTTAACCCAGTATCTCCCTTACTTTCTGCACCAGTTCAGAAGGCAGGAAGGGTTTTGAAAATACATGGTCGGCTCCCAGCTTTTTTGCTATATGAAGATAACTTCCCGGACCTGCTTTTCCCCCGCCGCTGATAGCAATGATCTTAGTCTCCGGCTTTATCTGTCTGATGTTCATTATTACGCTTAGCCCGTCTTCTTCAGGCATCAGGAGGTCAGTGATCACGAGGTCAATTACAGAGGGGCGGAACTTTGATATTGCCTCCCTGCCGTCTGATGCTGTGATGACGGTGTACCTCCTTTTCTCCAGAGCCTCCCTGAGCATCTCCCTGAGAGAAAGATCATCCTCAACTATCATTACGCCAGGCATATTCTAAGAAGGTTTATTAATTAACGTATCAATTGAATAAATAATCTCTTTAAGTGAAACAGGCTTAAAAAGATTAGCTTTTACAATACCCGAAGGTAACTCTTTTTCGTCAGTAAGCCATACGTCAAAATCGGAAATCAGCTATTGACCCCGGGTTTTATCTCCCCCATTTCAGGCGGTGCAGAAGATATGGAAGGGATGAGGACGTCTATGGTGGTTCCATGGTTCTTTCTTCCTGATACCATAATTTCTCCCTCAATTTCGGAAATAATTCCGTAGACTACCGAAAGACCAAGGCCTGTTCCCTTACCCTGTTTCCCGGTTGTGAAGAACGGTTCAAATATTCTGCCGGCTGTTTTCTCATCCATACCGGGCCCTGTATCAGCAAAGCGGATAAGGGCATACTCGTCTGCCGCCTTTTTGCCGGTAGGCAGGTTCCTCACTTCAGATCCCTTTATTGTATCAAGTGTTATTGTAAGGCTTCCGCCGGTTGCCTCCATAGCCTGCAGGGCATTAGCTGCAAGATTAATGAATACCCTGAAAAGCTGAGTGGGGTCAGCTGACACACACACCTGGGGAGACAGAATTTCTTCCCTGAGAATAATCCTGTCCGTCATTGAAGGTCTTAAAAAGCTTATGGTTTCCTGCAGGATATCCTTTACCTGTACATTTATTCTCTCCTGCCCCACTTGCCTGCTGAAAGTAAGGATATGGCCGGTAAGTGCCCTTGCCCTGTCTGCCGCCTCGATGATTTTCTTTATGTTCTGATATGTCTTTTCAGACGGGTCAAGCCCTTCAAGAGCCAACTCACTGTAGCCGTAAATGGTGGTCAGGATGGTATTGAGGTCATGAGCAATACCTCCGGCAAATAATCCAACTGTATCGGATTTCCGGTTGTCAGGAAAACCAGGATTTTTTTTGGGGGTTTTCACGGGAGAACGGTTATATTATCATTCAAAATCAAGATTGAATGTTTTTTTCAGATCCTTCAATGCCGGATTTTTATTGGCCAGGTGATTGAACTTCTGATCTACGGAATAAAGGATGTCACCTCTTTCAGTTGATTCAACGATGGTTGTAAGTTTTATGCCGGCATTCCGCAGCGTTTCCCTGAGATGATTCTCCAGTCTCGACTTATAGTTGTGGTCAAAAGTCTCTTTCAGTGCTGAATTGTCAAGTCTGAGCTCTATGGACTTGTCAGGAAGAATATTCGGTGTTACTGAAAAGAGGGTTATGGAAATGCGTGGGCTCTCTTCTTTCACTGTCAGCGCAAACGAATTCCATGAGCCGAGCAACTCTTCGTTGGTAAACTCGCTGTCCGGCACCTCCTTGGTTAACTGTTCTGAAGGTTCATTAACAGTTCCGGGCGGCTGTCTCACGTCAGCCATCAGGTTTTTGATTGACACTGATTTCTCCTCTTCGGAGGGTGCTTTTGGGTACTGCGGTGTGGCTACAGTCTGCTGCCGGACGGGTTTTGAGACAGTACCCGGCTGATCCTGTACTCTTGCTGAAGCTGCGGCAGGAGGCTTCAACTCATCTTCATCAGCTATTAACTGTTGTTCAGCTTTTTTTTTTGGCTTCAGATCTTCAGTCTCCTCCGAAAGCTGGCACATGCGTAACAGGGCAAGCTCTACATGAAGTCTCTGATTCTTGCTGCTTTTGAAATTGAGCATGCACTGTGAGCCTATCTCAAGTGAATTATAAAGGAATGTGAGTGATGACTTTACGGCCTGCTCCCTATAATGTTGTCTGATAGACGGTGAGGTTTCAAGAAGCTTCACCGTTGCCTCATCACGGCTAACAAGAAGATCCCGAAGATGATTGTTCAGTCCTGCCATGAAATTGTATCCGTCAAATCCTTTACTCAATATCTCATTGTAGGTTATCAGAACGGTTGGGATATCCCCGGCCATTGCTGCAGCCACAATTCTGAAAAAATACTCATAATCGAGTATATTGAGGTTTCCGATAACATCAGCATATTTGATCTCCTTACCGCTGAAGCTGACTATCTGGTCAAATATTGAGAGGGCGTCACGCAGGGCGCCGTCAGCCTTTGTAGCAATGACATGTAGTGCCTCATGCTCAGCTTTTACTCCTTCATTGCCTGCCACCCACACAAGCCTGTTGACAATATCATCAACATTGATGCGGTTAAAGTCAAAAATCTGGCATCTGGAGAGAATGGTAGGAATGATCTTATGTTTTTCAGTTGTGGCAAGGATAAAAATGGCATGCGATGGTGGTTCCTCGAGGGTCTTCAGAAAAGCATTGAAGGCCGAGGCAGATAGCATGTGCACTTCATCGATTATATAGACACTGTATTTCCCTATCTGCGGTGGTATCCTCACCTGGTCCGTCAGGTTGCGTATGTCATCAACACCGTTGTTGGAGGCGCCGTCGAGCTCATGAATATTAAATGATACCTGGGAGTTAAAAGAGTGGCACGACTCACATTTGTCACATGCTTCAAAGTTGGGGCCCAGGTTTGCGCAGTTGATGGTTTTTGCAAAGATGCGGGCACAGGTTGTCTTTCCAACACCACGGGGACCGCAGAAAAGATAAGCCTGTGCCAGGTGGTTATTCTTTATAGCGTTTTTAAGGGTTGTGGTGATGGTCTCCTGTCCGACGACCATATCGAACGTGGCAGGCCTGTATTTGCGCGCGGAAACAATAAAATTATCCATGTTTTCTTAATCCGGGTCTATCTCGTTATACCAGTCACAAATATAATTAATTTGTTCGGGCAGGCGGCAGCCATATCAAAAATCCAGTGAGGATGCCGGGCCACTACATCATGCAACGGCTAAAATAGTTGAGGCATTATTTCTTTTTACAATAATTTGTCTTACTTTTGCCACCCGATTTATTAAAATAATTATAAACAAAAAAGAGATGTTGAATCAGTACGAAACCGTTTTCATTGCAACTCCCGTTTTGTCTGAAAATCAGATGAAGGAAGCGGTCCAGAAATTCAAGAAGATCATCACCGACAACACCGGTGAGATCATTCATGAAGAGAACTGGGGCCTGAAGAAACTCGCTTATCCAATTCAAAAGAAATCGACCGGGTTTTACTACCTCGTTGAGTTCAAAGGATCAGGTGAGTTAATCGAAAAACTTGAACTGCAGTACAGGAGGGATGAGAGAATCATCCGTTTCCTGACCTTCCGTATGGACAAGTATGCTGTAGAGTATGCTGAGAAGAAAAGAAGAATGAAAGAAACCGCTAAAACTACGGAGGAATAAGCATGGCACAGAACAACTCAGAAATAAGATATCTGACACCTCCGACAGTAGAGATCAAGAAGAAGAAATACTGCAGGTTCAAGAAGAACAAGATAAGGTATATTGACTATAAGGACCCCGAGTTCCTGAAGAAGTTCCTGAACGAGCAGGGCAAGATCCTTCCCCGTCGTATAACCGGAACTTCGCTTAAATACCAGAGAAGGGTGGCTAAAGCTATCAAACGCGCACGTCATCTTGCTATTCTGCCTTATGTAGCTGATCTTTTAAAGTAAAGGAGGAGGAGATATGAAAATAATTCTTAAGCAAGATTTTGATACACTGGGACAGAAGAATGATATCATTATAGTTAAGACAGGTTATGCCAGAAACTATCTGATTCCCAAGGGTTATGCGGTTCAGGCCACTGAATCCGCCATAAAGATCCATAATGAGAACCTGAGACAGAGAGCCCACAAAGAAGAGAAAATCAAGAATGAGGCTGAATTGATTGCTAAAAAGCTTGAAGGAATTAAGCTTGTAATCGGAGCCAAAACAAGCTCAGCAGGCAAGATTTTCGGTTCTGTCAATACTATCCAGATTGCAGAAGCGCTGAAGGAAAAAGGCTTCGACATTGACCGCAAGAATATCGTTCTTGGGGAAGATGCAATAAAGGAAGTCGGTAACTATAAGGCTGTGGTGAAACTTCACCGTGAGGTTAAAGTAGAGGTTGAATTTGAGGTGAAAGGTGAATAACAATTTTCACAGGTAAAAAAAAACTGCCCCCGGGCAGCTTTTTTTTTACCTTGCAGCTATCGTTTCAATCTCTATCAGAGCCCCAAGCGGCAATCCTTTAACAGCATATGCTGCCCTGGCAGGCTGGTCTGTGGTGTAATACCTGGCATATACCTCATTCATCGCCTTGAAATCAGTCATATCTGACAGCAGGCATGTCGACTTGACAACATCTGCAGCCGAATAGCCGGCGGCCTTAAGAATTGCTTTGATGTTTTTCATTACCCGTTCAGTCTGTTCGGTGATGCCTCCCTCAATCATTTTGCCCGTGGCAGGATCAATAGCCACCTGGCCTGAGATATAAAGCGTTCCGTTAGCTTCCACCGCCTGGCTGTATGGGCCTATAGCTCCGGGAGCTGATGTTGTACTGATGATCTTCTTCATTGCAACCGTTTTTATGACATTAATAATTCTCATGATAGTCTTTTCGCCGTTCATATTTAAGATCCTGCAGAACTCCGGACTTGGCCCTTATAGTGAAGTTCCAGCTCCGCATATATCCTGTGGGGATCCAGGAAAAACTCATCTCCCAGCAGTGGAGGTCCCGTGAAATACCAATACGGGTCATGGTTATCTCATTCTGTGCGAAATCGTACCCCGTGTTGTAATTTATTGCTGTCTTTGGGGTTAGCCTCACGTCTCCCGAAAGCGTCAGCTGCTGATTGATGGTTGTTCTGAAAGTGGGCTTGCTGTATGAAAAGTTATATGCCATCCGGAGTGACCAGGGCACGTCAAAACGTACATAACCGTACTCATCTAGATTCTTGTTGGTCAGGGGAAGATTATTGTCCGGTCCTGGAGGTTTTTCAGCCCCTGTATCAGGGTCAGGAGAAACTGCCTGACCGCTCTTCTTACTCTTACCCCTCAGCAGCGCCCCGAGGTCCATATCAATGCTCATATTAAGGCTGGTCATACGCATGATGCCCCTCCCCTGGAGGTACGCAAGTTCAGCTACAGTGACCCCGGTCTCACTGAGCCCGTAGATAGTGAAACTGCTGCCTGCCTGAAAGTTAATATTTTCAGCCAGCACAGTTCTGAATGACATGCTTACAGGTGACCAGTTCAGGGAATCGGAAAAGAGGTTGTAGCTTGTCCCCAGTGAGAGGTTGTCTATTATCTTGATTTTCTTTGGCTTGCCAGTAGTGTCATTCCTCTCGAAGACTTTTGCTTCCACAATATTGGTCAGGTTAAAGGAGACCGACCCGCTCCGGTTGCCGAGCGACGGAGTACCGAAGATACTTCCTTCAAAAATGGAATATTCCCTTATGTGGCCGGCGGTGTCATACTGTACATCCCTGTACATATCAGTGGAGAGTCCGCGCAACTCGGGAGTAAATGAAAAACTTACCGAAGGCCTCATTACGTGCCTGATTGACTGCAGGCGAGACCCTTTCTTTGTAAACTGGAAGGTGCCGTAGAGCTGGGGATTGAATGAAGCACCCACGGATGGGGTCAGTGCCTGTCCGTAAAAAAAGCCGCGGGCTGTATCATTAACGACCGAAGGGACGATCATATTGCGGGTATCATCAAAATAGAGCGGGTCCCATCTCTTTTCAACCTTCTGGGTGTAGAAGACAGCCGAGTATCTTATCTGGGGAGAGATGGAAAAGTTGCGGAAAGGACGTATCTGAACGCTGACAGGAATGTCATGCTTAAAACCGTTCTTCATGCTCTTCCATACCTGGTTGGTAAACAGCAGACTGTCATAGGTATCAATTTTGTTGTCCAGAGATGCCGTGTACTGCATCTGCAGATCATGGTACCAGCGTGTCTTTACTACCGGTTTTCTGGGCTTAAGGGGATAGAAACGGGCGATAGAGAAACTGGCCTTCGGGAGACTAAGCTGTATAGTCTTGTTCTGAACGTTCTGGCTCTGGTTAAGGCTGGAGGAGAAGTTGAATGGCGAACCAGCCCAGGTCTTTGAATAACTTATCCCTGATTGTCTTGTGGTAGTAACATGGTCCGCCACATCATAGCTGTTGTTCCTGTCATAACCGCTGGAACTCATGTTGACATTGGCTGAGAACCGCGAGCCGGGACTTGCCTTGGAATCCTGCGAGTGGCTCCAGCTGATACGGTAGTTAGTCGTCTTTCCGTAGTCTGGCAGTCCTTTATAGCTTGTTATGTTGTTGGCATAACTGAATCCAAAAGTACCTGAAAATCTGTATCTCACCCTGTAGGTAGTAGCTGCATCGGAAAGCCAGGTACCGTTTGTATAAGCTGTACCGGTAAGCTTAAAGTCGAAATAATCATTTATGGCAAAATAATATCCTCCATTCGATAGGAAATAGCCCCTTCGTGCTTCCTGTCCGTACTTAGGGATAATCAATCCTGATGCTCTTCTCTGTTGTACCGGGAAGAACCCGAAAGGTACTATCAGGGGAAGGGGGATATCAGCCACGACCATATAGGCTGGACCCGAAACGATTTTCTCACCGGGATATACTTTAGCCCTGTTCAGGGCAAGATAAAAATGCGGGAATTCGGCATCGCAAGTGGTGAACTTGCTCTTGTTGATATGAAGGCTCCCGTCTTCCTGACGCTTTGTGGTCTGGCTCTGAAGATAGCCTCCCTCCTGTTGTGAGGTCACGTTGCGTATCACTCCCTTTTTCGACTTAAAGTTGTAAGTCAGCTCCTTGCTGTCAAACTCTTCAGAGCCATCCTTAAAATGGGGCTTGCCTGCCATTGTGCCGGTCGAATCAATCCTGCCGGTAGCATAGACAGAACCGGTCTCCATGTCAAGGACTATTGAGTCGGCCTTTAGCTCAATGGTCCCATAGTTCACCTGGGCATTTTCAACCAGGAAGACCTTACGGCTCCTGATATCGGTCTTCATATATCCCTCGGCTGTATAGACTATAGGCAGATCAACCGCATCTGCAGATATTTTCCTGTTTCCCTGCAAGAGTGAGTCAAGGGGGACAGATACTCCTTTAATCATGATGGTGTCAGGAGGCAATACTTCCTGACCTGCTGCCGCAAAGGAAAAGATGAGCATTAACCATGACACAAATAACCTTTGTGAGAGAAAATGCAAGTTAAATGCTATTTTTGCGTAATATTTGTGCATACGTGGCAAACCGGTGACAAAACTAATGAAATTTCGTGAAGGAATAATGTGGCATAGCAGCAAAATAAGAGGGGTTAGGAGTATTCTGATGTCAGTTTTATTCATGGCTGCAATTATTATGCCACTCAGGGTCATGGGTCAACAGGCTCCTCCGGTGAAGGAGTGGACAGTTGTTATTGACGCCGGTCACGGCGGAAAAGATCCGGGAACAGGTGGCACAAAATCGAAAGAAAAAAATATTGCACTGGCCGTAGCGCTGAAAACGGGTAAGTATATCAAAGAAAATTTGCAGGAAGTAAAAGTGATTTACACGCGCGATGATGACACTTTTATAGGTCTCGATGAGCGTGCCTCTATCGCTAACAGGAATAAAGCTGATATCTTCATCTCCATTCATGCAAACGGAATGGATGATAAGCGTCCTTATGGAGCTGAGACCTGGGTTTTAGGACAGAGTATGGACGATGCGAATCTGAAGCTTGCAATGAAAGAGAACTCAGTAATTACCTTTGAGGAGGATTATCATACCAAATATGAAGGCTATGACCCCAACTCAGTCGAGTCATTCATAATTTTTTCACTAATGCAGAATACTTACCTCAAACAGAGCACTGAATTTGCATCTATAATCCAGGCCCAGTTCAGGGACAGGGTCGGCCGCAAGGACCGGGGAGTAAAACAGGCCGGGTTTGTGGTGTTGTGGCGAAGCACGATGCCTTCTGTACTTGTAGAACTGGGATTTCTCTCCAACATGGAAGAAGAGAAATACCTGATTTCTGGTGCAGGCCAGGACTATCTTGCATCAGCTATCTACAGGGCATTCAGGGATTACAAGAATTCCATTGACAACAGGTCAGGAATTAATAAGGTTAACGGGGAGACAAAAGAGAGTGCGGCTGAGAAACCTGCCGGGGACAAACCTCCTTTGGCTGCCCCGGAGAAGAGTAATTCACAGACAGGGGCTGACACCGGAAAGAATAACAGTAAGCCTCCTGCTGTAACGGAGGAGGTCAGCATACCTGCCTCTCCTGCTCCGGACAAAAGTATCTCATCCGCCACTGTACATGATGAAATATTTTTCATGGTTCAGGTATCGGCAGTGCCGAAGAGCAAGGCCCCAAAGCAGGTAAGATTAAAAGGAATAGAAACATTCGAACGGATTGAGTCAGGTGAAAGATATAAATATGCTGCCGGTAAATTCAGTGAGTTTGAACAGGCTCTGACATATAGGCGAACTATTTCAAAAGATTATCCCGACGCTTTCGTGATAGCCGTCAGAAACGGCAAGATCATCCCGCTTAAGGAAGCAGTTGAAGCAAAAAAATCAAAAACAGACAAATGAAGAAAATCTCTAACGAAGTCAAAGTCGGCGCCGTAGCCCTGGTAACAATTGTAGCATTCATCTGGCTATACAGTTTTCTGAAAGGAAGCGAGTTGTTTACATCGACAGCGACCTATAATATAATATATACCGAGATCAGCGGGCTGAAGGAATCAAGTCCGGTTGAGATCAATGGCTACCAGGCAGGTATAGTACAGGATATAAAATTCATCAATGACGGTACCGGGAGATTAGCTGTCTCCGTCTCTGTTGACAAAGATTTTGACCTTCCCGTTGGTACTACCGCGGAGATTACAACAGCTTCGCTTATTGCCGGAATGAAGATAGTTCTCAATATGGGTAACGGAAACGGGATATATCATAATCATGATACCATACAGGGTATTCTTGCCACGTCCATCATTGACAGGCTCAGTGACCAGCTTTCACCGGTTGAGGGAAACATCACCCATATGATAATTAAGCTTGATTCTCTCATTACGCGAATCCATGATGTCTTTTCCCCGCAGTTTTCATCAGATATCAAGGCCTCTCTTGACAATGTCAATGGCATAACAGCTGACCTGAGAGAAATCTCCGATAAGGAGAAAGAGGCTCTGATGGCGTCGATAAACGACCTTAACAAATTCACCTCCATGCTTTCTGCAAACAGCAGTTCCATTGATGCAACATTAAAGAACCTCGCCTCAATCTCTGACACAGTGGCCTCATCGGACCTTGCAGGAGCGCTTGGTTCACTCAGGTCATCACTGGTCAGTGCCGATTCGATCCTCAGTGGTTTAAGCACAGGAAACGGAACAGCTGGCAAGCTAATGACAGATGACAGTCTGTACAGTAATCTTAACAACAGTCTGAACAGTCTTGACCTTTTACTTCAGGATATGAAAGCTAATCCGAAGAAATATGTACACTTCTCCCTTTTTGGCAAAAAGGACCAATAATTTGTCGTATATTTGATAAACACAATAAAATCATCCTGTTGCGCCACACATTTTTTCCTTTGCGCAGCTCTGACAGATAAATACTTTCATATCTTCATTTTTATAAAGCATTGTATTACATATCATTCGACGTAACACCTTTATAATCAATGAATTAATTTTTTAATTTATTTTTCATTTATAATGACCTGATGTTCTGATGAGTATATAATATTTGTAAAAGTCAAGGGAAAATAGTTTTTTTTATTAGTTTTTTTTTTACAAATATTGTGGCACGTTTCAGCACCCCTAATAAAAGAAGAAGAATTATTAATTTTTACCTGAATGAACAAGTCACACGATGAGGTTTGGAATAGTTGTCTCGGCATAATCCGGGATATCATTCCATCCGCCAGTTTCAAGACATGGTTCGAGCCTATTGTTCCTCTCAGACTCGAAAAAAATATTTTAACAATTCAGGTCCCCAGTCCTTTCTTTTATGAATACCTCGAAGAGCAGTACATTGACATTCTCCGTAAGACGCTGAGACGTGAGATTGGAAATGATGCCAAGCTGGAGTATAATATTATAATGGAGAATTCTTCCTACACCAACGGCAAGCCATTCACAGTCAAATACCCTTCGAGAAATAAGAGTGATCTTAACAATAAACCGTTGCAGGTGCCCTTTGAAGTTACTCAGCCAACGATAAAAAATCCGTTTATTATTCCGGGAATCAAGAAGCTTCATTTTGATCCGAGGCTGAATCCGGATTATTCATTCAGCAATTTTGTAGAGGGCGAATGCAACAGGCTTGCCCGTTCAGCAGGTATTGCCGTGGGTAATAATCCCGGCGGCACAGCCTTCAATCCTTTGATGATCTACGGTGACTCAGGACTTGGGAAGACACACCTGGTTCAGGCAATTGGCATTCTCGTCAAGGAGAAGTATCCTGACAAGACGGTGTTATATGTCAATGCCAATAAGTTTCAGACACAGTTCGTGGAGTCAATACGAAACAATAATAAAAATGATTTTCTCCATTTCTATCAGATGATTGACGTCCTCATTATTGATGACGTTCATGAATTTGCAGGCAAGGAGAAGACCCAGGACACTTTCTTCCATATTTTCAACCATCTGCATCAGTCAGGCAAACAGCTTATACTCACCTGTGACAAGCCTCCGGTTGAGCTGCAGGGCATGGAGCAGAGGTTACTGTCACGTTTCAAGTGGGGATTGCTTGCAGACCTTCAGAAGCCAGACTTTGAAACCAGGCTGGCAATACTCAGGAAGAAAGCGTATAATGACGGCATTGAGCTGCCGGATGAGATATTTGAATTCCTTGCAGAGAATATTTCAAGTAATATAAGAGAGCTTGAATCAGGTCTTATCTCTCTGTATGCACAGTCGACCCTCAACCGCAAAGAGGTGACTCTTGACCTTGCACGCCAGATGGTTGACAGGCTTGTGAACACACAGCGCAGGGAGATCACTATTGATTATATCCAGAAGATCGTCTGTGAATACTATAAAATACCGGTTGACCAGATGCAGGGTAAGACGCGTAAGCGCGAAATAGTACAGGCAAGGCAGGTATCGATGTATTTCTCCAAAAGCCTCACAAAGGCATCCCTTGCAAGCATAGGATCACTGATCGGCGGAAAAGACCATGCAACAGTTCTTCATGCATGCAAGACCGTCAACAACCTTATTGACACTGACCGTCACTTCAGAAATCAGATACTGGAAATTGAAAAGAAACTTAAGGTATGAAGGCAGATATTAACTTCCAGCGCGAAGAGTTTTTTAAAGTATACGATGACAGGGGCAATAACCCTGTTTTTTTTTATTCCCCGGGCCGTGTGAATCTCATCGGTGAACATACAGACTATAACGGAGGCTATGTCTTTCCATGTGCCCTCGACTTCGGAACATACCTGTTTGTAAGGAAGGCCTTGGCACCTGAAATAAGGATGAACAGCCTTAACTTTCCCGGCGATATTAAAATACCTGTAAGTCAATCATATACAAAGATTGAGAAGAGTTGGACCAATTACCCTGCCGGAGTTATAAATGAATTTGCCAGGCTCGGTTTCATGGCACCGGGGATGGAGATGCTCTTTTTTGGGGATATCCCCAACGAAGCCGGTCTTTCCTCCTCCGCATCAATTGAAATGGTGACGGCGGTAGCCATGAACGACCTTTGCGGTGCCGGTTTGCCAATGATGGAACTTGTCAAGATGAGCCAGAGGGCTGAGAATATGTTCGTGGAAATGAACTGTGGCATAATGGACCAGTTTGCAGTCGGGTTCGGAAAAAAAGATCATGCAATAAACCTCAACTGTGATACCCTTGAGTACAAATATGCCCCGCTGAACCTGGGTGACAGCTCTATAGTTATCACAAACACAAATAAGCGAAGGGGACTTACTGACTCCAAATACAATGAGAGAAGGGCTGAGTGTGACAAGGCTGTTGAACTCATTTCTAAGCATCATAAGATAAAGAACCTGAGTGACCTCGGAATCGATGATCTCGGTTTTCTGGAGAAATTTATCCCCAACGAAATCGTCAGGAGAAGAGCAAAGCATGTCATTACAGAAAACAACCGTACCCTTGACGCTATCAGGGCTCTGGAAGAGAATGATATTAAAGGCTTTGGAAAGCTTATGAATGAGTCTCATGACTCTCTCTGCCATGACTATGAGGTTACAGGTACAGAGCTTGACACTCTTGTTTATGAAGGCCGCAAATTACCAGGGGTTATCGGAAGCAGGATGACAGGGGCTGGTTTTGGCGGGTGTACCGTTTCAATTGTTGAGACAGACCATGTGCAGGAATTCATCTCTGAACTAGGAAAAATCTACTTCGCCAAAACAGGTCTTACAGCAGACTTCTACCTTCCGGGAATTGGTGACGGCGCCCGGAAAATTGGCTGACCTCCCATTCTTAATTCTTATTTTCTTAATTCTTAATTTCTTTCTATAGGTCTTTCACGCATCTGAATCCTACCGTTGCGCTCCTGTCGTAACCCGGTGATACCATTAACTGCATCTGTGTCTTGTCAAGCTGCTGAGGACCACCCTGGATGTACCACCAGCTGGAGTCAGGCTTATAGTAGCTCCCGCCCCTGATTATATTAAAATAGTAGGCTCCGTTACACCAGACATCATTCGTCATCTGCCATACATTCCCCACCAGATCCGCAACACCATATATGCTCTCCCCTTTCGGGAAGGCATCGACAGGTGTAGGTCGTCCAAATCCGTTATTGCACTTTGTGGCATGAAATTCATTTCCCCAGGGCCAGAGCCTTCCATCAGTCCCCTGTGCCGCAAGCTGCCATTCTGCTTCAGATGGCAGTCTCTTCCCCGCCCATCTGGAATATGCTTTTGCATCCTCCATACTTATCCATACCACGGGGTATCTCTCCTGTCCGGACACAGGCAGGCCGTCCTTCCAATGCCAGAGATAATTCGCCGTGTCTTCAGGAACATATCTGCTCTCTCTGATAAAGCCGAGGAACTGATCATTTGACACTGGGAATCTGTCAACCAGGAAACTGTCAATATCAGCAATTACCTCTTTGCCTGTTTCAGGGTACGGTATAAACTCATCGTTTGAGGTGAGAGTATATTTTATTTTCGTAGCCGGAACAATGACCATGCCTTCAGGAGTCACCTTTGCAGGTTCAGTACGGACAGATGTGCTTACAAGCCAGGGTTTGCCCCCGGTGAGATTTACAACCCGCTCATCAAGCAAAATATCATTTTCAGTGAGCTGAATGACGATCTTACCCTCCATCAGTCCAAAGAGCCTGTCAGTGAAAAGCGCAGTGTCTGCGGGTGATTTGATGGTCACTGGCTTTGAGTCATAACCGGGTTTGCCTTTCCACACTGTTATTATGCCCTTTTCAGATGAAGAAAGCAGGAGCCTGTTGCCTTTAAGCTCTGCCTTGAGAAGTGAAGGAAGAAGGGCTATGCAGTCAACTGAGCTCTCACGGCGTGTTCCGTCATACCGGGGATCCCATGATGCGGCCTTTACAGTAACCATGTGACGGCCGTCAGACAGTACAGGTACAAGCTCTTCATGGTTCCAGAGTGAGACAAGATGCTTTTCATCATCCCATTCAGTATCAAAAAGCAGAGTATCCACTCCATTATGATCCATATTGAGGACAGTGTAAATGGTCTTTTCACCTGATTTCCATTTATTTACATATCCTCTATCAGTTGTTGTGCTAATCAGGGGTGTCCAGTTATTATCCAGGAATGCATCACTGTTCTGTCTGAGGACAAATGTAGTTCCGGCGAGGTACTGAAGGTCGCTTGCGTACTCATCTCCCCTTCCGCCCGGTCTGAAGAGGTTCAGTTCTGTCCCATAGCCATTGAAAAATGCCACTGATATTTCACGGTGAAGCAGATCCTCCCCTACGTCTGCCACTCTGAAAATTGCAAAATCAGGCTTTATGAGTTTATTCAGGTTCAGCTCAGGGCTGAGGAAAATTGCATTATGCACTCTGCCTGAGATTATCCCAGGCATGTCTTTTACTACTGCCATGCCTTCCGAGAACATCACAATGCCTTTACGTACGCTGTCGGCAGCAAGCTGCAGTTCCATGCTTGATCTGCCCTGCGTGTCAAGTACAACGCCGTCTGCTTCGGTGGTGGCAATCATTTCTGCCATACCTCTGAGATGGTTTTCCTGCCTGGTGCTGTTGTCCCACGGGTTATAAGCAATAAAGAACCGGCACTCATTAAGCCTGGCGTACCGGCTGATATTTCTCAGGCCTTCCATTCCGCCGGGAAGATCGCGGTACATATCCCACTGATTTCTCTCATCAAGGCCAAGCCTGGGCCATGTGGGCCATATACCGAAGACATCTACATTGCCGAACAGTTTGTCATACCCTGATAGAAAATCTTCAAATCCGCTCCTGGCGCTGAACCTGTCATAAAACTGTCTGTCCCATGACATCTGCAAAATTATAAGATAGCAGCTGCGAATCCATTTAAGGTCTTCGCGCCTGTAAAGAGTATCGTCAAAGGTGTTAAGGTCATAAAGGTATCTATGGCTGAACATAAGCCTGAGACCTTCCTGCCAGGGCCCTTTATAGGTGTCTCCATAGATGTTGTATGTGACTGAGGCTCCCGGAGGCAGTGATGTCTCGTACCTCGCTTTTTTACCTCCCTTAACAGAAACGCGCCTGGCAATTGCACATACAGAGTGATTAGTATCTGAGTTCAGAGCAGTAAAGCCCATTTCCCATGCATTGTCAGGCAAAATCACTCTCACAGGCGATTTACCAGGCAAAAACAGCCTTGCACGTGCAAGATCCCATGGCCCGAAACCTGTGATATAAACGTTGTTCCGGTTCTCACCGAAAGGAACGACATCACTTATTGTGATAGTGTCACGGCCCAGGTTACTAAATACCAGTTCTGCCATCCATCCAGGGTGTGAGCCACCACGTGAGGTAAACCCTGCTTCCAACCCGTCAGGAAATATTATTGCGAACCGACTACCGGTCAGTCCTGCTGACACGTCATCAGATTCATAATATTTACCGTTAAGCCTGAAACTAAAGAGTGGTCTTGCCGTATAAATTGGAACAGTAGTGCTGTCATCAAGCAGAAAGAAGGCAGCCTTAGCACCTTCATTAATGGTTATGCCAATATTTTCAATCGACTGTCCTGAAAAAATTACAGTAAACAGAGTAAAACATGAAACAAAAAAGAATCTCACTTTATGCATTTTGACAACCTGTTCTAAATCCTCTTTTCCGAATGAAACGAGATGCAATTTAAGATATTACCGCCATATATGGAATAGTGCTCAAACGATGATTTTATGACATATTCTTTTTTACTAAGGATTATATTACTAATTTTAACCGTCAGTACAG
Source organism: Bacteroidales bacterium (assembly GCA_035530535.1). Lineage (GTDB taxonomy): Bacteria > Bacteroidota > Bacteroidia > Bacteroidales > VadinHA17 > SR-FBR-E99. Next base: position 2,228 of record DATKUS010000164.1, on the reverse strand, counting down.
ACTAGCTTGATGAAGAGAATTTACCGCAAAGGCCTTTTTTTCATTATTTTGATTCTTTCAGCCATGCTGCTGATGCCGGGGTGTGCAACAACCAAAAAGAACCCTTACAGATCAAAAAAAGCGGCTTCACACATTAATACTTCTCAGTTAGGCCGCAACAAATACTTCTTCTCGACAAAATACCAGAAGAGACTTTTCAAGTACAAGAAGAAGTAGATTATTCTTTGCAGATTACTTCAAGGCCATCCCAGGCAAGTGTTACATTTGCAGGCAGTTCCCTGTTAATGTCTGAATTTTTTCCCATCTGATGCCCTATGTGTGTTATAAATGCTTTCCGGGGTGAGATTTCTTCTATAAAGCTTATTGCTTCACCGAGACTGAAATGCGAAATATGCTTTTCTTTTCTTAAAGCATTAATTATAAGATATTTAACTCCTATTAGTTTTTCCTTTGTCTCTTCTGGGATGTAGTTGGCATCAGTAATATAGGCCATATCTCCGATCCTGAATCCGAGGATCGGGAGCCTGTAATGAAAGATGCGCAATGGAATGATTGTGTCTTCCCTGAGCCTGATATTGTATTTATCGATATTGTGAAGTTCCATTTTTGGCACTCCGGGATACTGGTTTTCTGAAAAGACGTATGCGTACTCCTTTCTAACTGCATTCTGCACTCTCACTTCCGCATAGATGTCAATAGCCGCCTGACTCTTGTAGTTAAATGCCCTCAGGTCATCCATCCCGGCAATGTGGTCTTTATGCTCATGAGTAAGAAATATTGCATCAAGCTTTTTTACCCGTGACCGGAGCATCTGCTGTCTGAAATCCGGACCGGCATCTATGACAATAGTATTGGAGGACGTTTCTACCAGCAGGGCAGCACGAAGTCTGTTGTCTTTCGGGTCATCAGAAAGACATATTGCACAGTCACAGGCTATTACCGGCACTCCCTGCGAGGTTCCGGTTCCGAGAAAGGTTATCTTCACAATAGATCTATTCTTTCACAAACATAGCCTGAAAATGAGAGAAGAACAATAAGAAAATTCATTTTATAGTAAAGGGTACATTTATATATCTTTACGAAACAATCTCTATTGCACACATGAAAGGTACCTTATTTCTGCTACCCGTCACATTAGGCAATCCTGAGCACTCTCAGACAATACCAGCGAAAGTCATTGACATTACGCGTTCAATCAGGCTTTTTGCCGTTGAGAATATAAGGAGCGCACGCAGATTCCTGAGAAGCATTGATAAACAATTCCCCATTGATGACGCTCACTTTTTTGAAATCGGCAAGCACTCCAGGCCTGAAGACCTGAAAGAGTTTTTCAGGATGATCCTTGACGGCACTGACGCCGGTGTCATGAGTGAGGCAGGCATGCCGGGGCTTGCCGACCCCGGATACATTGTTGTTGCGGAAGCTCACAAAAGGGGCATCAGAGTCGCCCCCCTGGCAGGTCCTTCATCCATCATCATGAGTCTTATTGCATCGGGATTTAACGGGCAGTCGTTTGCTTTTAACGGCTATCTGCCTAAAGACACGGCCGGCCGGCAGAAAGCCCTGAAGGCTCTTGAACAGAGGTCAGCAGGGGGACAGACCCAGATTTTCATGGAAACACCATTCCGTACAGACAAAGTCCTGAATGACATCCTGACGGTATGCAAACCCTCCTCAAGACTCTGCATTGCTGCCGACCTTACCCTGGAGATGGAATCCGTAAGAACAATGACCGTGGCGGAATGGCGATCAGAAAGACCTGCCCTTGACAACAGGCTGGTTGTCTTTCTCCTGATGGCATAATCTTATATGTATTGTAAAACACAAACTCCACCCCGCCGTTATTATTTTTATTCCCTAAATTGTGTCTGTTAAAAAACTGTTGTGATGACAAAAAGATTCTTTACCCTTATCGTCCTGATCATGGTTACAATGCTAGCCTCCGGTCAGAAAGTTGACATGACCCTGTTCAATGGCATTAAACCAAGAAATATCGGGCCAGGGGGTATGAGCGGGAGGGTTACTGCCTTTGCCGTTGACCCGCGCAATGAAAATGTCTTTTACATCGGAACCGCTTCAGGGGGCCTGTGGAAGACATTGAATGCGGGCACCACGTTCAGCCCTGTCTTTGACAGGGAGTCAGTGGCATCTATAGGATCTCTCGCTATTGACCCCATACACCCCGATGTTATCTGGGCAGGTACCGGTGAGGGCAATCCCCGCAACAG
>DATKUS010000163.1:0-14551 GCA_035530535.1 Bacteroidales bacterium | reverse complement strand
ACAGGATATCGTGTGCCTCCGCCCAACCCGTTCAGAACCTGCTTCAGCGGAGTACCCATCTTCACTTCATAAAGACCCGGCCTGTTGAATGCACTGTCAAGCGAGACGAGCTTCGTTCCGGGCGACTTTTCTGTTCCCATTGCAGAGTAAGCTGCACCACCCTCTTTCAGTATATATCTCACATTGGCAAATGTTTCAACGTTGCTCAGGACAGTGGGTTTCCCGAAGAGTCCGTACACTGCAGGGAATGGCGGGCGCGTCCGCACCTCAGGCCTCAGTCCCTCAAGAGAGTTAAGCAGCGATGTCTCCTCTCCGCATATATAAGCACCCGATCCTTCAATAACATAAAACCTGAATTTCCTTCCCGGCAGAAGTTTCATGACAATATTCTCATCTTCTAGCTGTTGTACAGCCTTTTTTACAATATTTACCGCTTCGGGGTATTCACCGCGTATATAGATCACTCCCTCATCAGCTCCGGTAATAAGCCCTGCCATCAGCATCCCGAACAGTACGGAATGGGGTCTCTCCTCAAGCAACCATTTGTCTGAAAAGGCCCCCGGATCACCCTCGTCAGCGTTGCAGACAACATATTTTTTGTCTGATTTAGCCTCAAGTGTTGACTTAAGTTTCAGATGAAAAGGAAAACCGGCTCCGCCCCTTCCCCGCAGACCTGATAACTCAATCTCCTTTAGCACTTTTCCCCTTTCAGAAAAACCTTTTATCAACAAGTAATATTCAATCAGCTCCCCTGTTTGGGCCAGGAGGGCAGGTCTCTCAGCATTGGTGCCGGTATATATCTTCTTAGCTGCTTTTTGATGGTCGTCAGAAGTGTAAACAGCGTGATCAGCCATGTATGCATTATTTGAGTGGCAATGCCCCAGGCATGAAACGGTGCCAATCTCATCATCGGTGTACCTTTCCAGCAGACTCCTTTTAAGTTCCTCCTGCCTTCCGGACGTAAGGCATGCGGTGCCGTCACAAATAAAAACTTTTTTTCTGCTGTGTTCCGTAGTGAGAAAATCGTAAAACGAGTTTACGCCAAGTACCAGGGATTTTCCAACGAGAAACGTTTCGGCTGCTGCTTTCAGTTTCTCCCCTCTTTCATCTGAACCCCCTGCACCTGAACTGATTATCTCTTCGTAAAGGCTGTTTTCCAGTCCTTTTCTCCCGGACAGCCCTCTCAGATTCTTTGACATGCGAGATGTTTTTAAAGAATTAGGGTTTCAAGATATTTATTAACTGCTAGATAAAACTTGAAAATGAGAATTATCACTTTTTACCGGTCACCTGTAACACAGAATAATGTACCGCGTTTTTTTTACTGAATTTTGTTATATTTGTCGCCTGTATTTATAAACAGGTAATTTCAACAAGATAAATAGTTTTCAGATGTCAGTACTTCAGACTTTAAGAGAGAAGGCAGGAGCATTGGTGGCAGGTGTAATAGGCGTGTCCCTGTTGCTTTTTGTGGTAAGTGATTTCTTTGGCAACAATAACGCCCAGCGAAGAAAAGCGAATAAATATTATGAATTGGCCCGTATTGATGGCGAGGTAATTCAGTACCCGGAATTTGAGGCGAAGGTCCAGGAACTGACGGAGATTTACAAAATGTCTGGCTCAAACGATATCAATGAACAGATGGCCGAAAGCATAAGGGAGCAGATCTGGCAGCAGACACTCACTGACAGGCTTATGGGTAAGACCTATAAGAAAACAGGCCTGGCTGTGAGCCCTGAGGAAGTAGAGATGATGGTGTTCGGTGACAATCCTCACCCTATCGTTCAGCAGCTTTTCACAGACCCTCAGACAGGGATGTTCAACAAGTCATACCTTGTCAACTTTCTAAAGGCAACAGAGACTGATGAAGCGACAAAAAGATACTGGCTTTTCTTCGAGGACCAGATCATAAATGACAAGCTCAATTCCAAACTTGTCACCCTGATGTCAAAAGGTCTGTATGTGACAGGAAAACAATCAGAATTTGAGGCAGGACTTGCAAAACAGACGGTGGACTTCAGTTATGCATTGCGCAATTATGCAGATGTTCCTGACAGTGCTGTTAAGATCAGTTCTGAAGAAATAAAGAAGTACTATGAAGGTCATAAGGACGATTTTAAACGTACTCCTGTCAGGGATATGGAATATATGGTCTTCGATGTTCTTCCTTCAGAGGGTGACCTTAAGGAGGCTGAGTTATGGGCAACAAATGAGAAAGCAGAGTTCGCTGCTGCCTCAGACATTGTGCAGTACATTAACCTGACCGCTGACACCCGTCATACAGGATTCTATATACCGATCACGGAACTTCCGGCAAGTCTGCGTCCGGTTGCTGAAGAGGGAGACAAGACTGCCGTTACAGGACCTTACTTTGAAGACGGAGCATATAAGATTGCCCGTATTGTGGATATTGCTGACCGTCCTGACTCGGTCAGGGCTGCTCATATTCTGCTCTCACCCGGTCAGACAAGGACACTGGCGCAGGCCAGACTTGAGGCTGACAGTCTCATGCAGCTCATCAGGTCAGGTATTGATTTCGGCACCCTCGCGATGGCAGTGTCTGATGACCAGGGATCTGCTCCTGTTGGAGGAGACCTGGGATGGTTCAGCGAAGGAATGATGATTGTTCCGTTCAATAATGCCTGCTTCGGAGGTAAGAAAGGCGACCTGGTTGCGGTGGAAACGACCTATGGTGTTCACATTATTAAGATCCTTGATCAGAGCAAAAAGGTCAGAAAATATGATATCGGTGTCGTTGACCGCAAAGTGATACCCAGCAATGCCACCACCCAGAAAATTTATGCCGAGGCATCACAGTTCGCAGGCACCAATGACACTTATGAAAAATTCAATAAGGCTGTGGCTGCTGGCAACCTCAACAAGAAACTTGCACTGAATGTGACACCTGAGCAGAAGGAGCTTCCGGGTCTTACCCAGTCGAGAAGTCTTGTGATGTCGCTTTTTGAACGGAGTGAAAAGGGAAGTATAGTTCTTGACGGCAGCAGCCAGGCAGTTTTCGAGTTGCCTGACATGTATGTGGTTGCATACTGTACACGCGTTCAGAAAGAAGGTATAGCACCTGTTGAGGATGTCTCCTCAGACATAAGATTTATCCTAGCAAAAAAGAAGAAAGGCGAAATCATCTCTGATGAAATAAAGAAGCTTACAGCAGAAGGTAAAACCCTGTATGATATTGCATCGTATTACAATACCACTGTGCAGGATGCCGCTGGCATCACCTTCAGGTCATATTCTGTACCGGGTGCTGGTGTTGAGCCTGCTCTGATATCAGCTGCCACAGCCTCTGAAACCGGTGTTGTGTCAAAACCAGTAGCTGGTAATAACGGGGTCTATGTTTTTGTGGTTAACAATGCCGTTCCTAATGCAGTAGAAGACCCTGCACTGGTGCGTGAAAGGCTCATATCAAATTACAGGATCAGAGCATCTTACGAGGCTTACCAGGCCATCAGAGATAAAAAAGAGGTGGTTGACATGAGGTACAAATTCTACTAGAAAGAAAATATTCTAAACCAAAACCCCGGCATATCACCGGGGTTTTTATTTATTGCGGATTTTCAAACCTCTTCCTGAGATTCTCCTCGCTCATATCCTTTGAGAGGGCTTTTACAAAATCAGGAGGCAGGTTATAGACATCCAGCATTATCAGGCCGTCAAGGCAGTTATTGAAGTCAGGGTCAACATTGAAACCGATGATCTTTCCATTTATCTCCAGGTACTTCTTCAGTAGAACAGGTATTCGGTATCCGCTGTCAACATCACTGACAATCTTTTCAACCTTGCTTATATCCTTCTCAGCACTGTCAATAAATATGCGGCTGTCCACCCGCTTGTCAACCTGTATGTTGAATTTTTTTCGGGGTTTAATGAATTCCCCCATATCGGCATCAAAATAGTTGTTCTTAATAAATTCCACTATCAGCGATTTGGAAAATCCCGAGAAATCATTGCTGATGCTTACCGGACCTATTAGATACCGGTAGTCAGTGTTTTCAAGGAGAACGGTAAGCAGTCCTTTCCAGAGCAGGAACAGTGGCAGCGCTTTACGCTGGTATTCATCCACAATAAATGATCTGCCCAGCTCTATTGACTCACCAAGGTATGGAGCAAAACGATTGCTGATCCGGAAAAGAGTGCTTATATAAAACCCCTTGATCCCGTACTGGTTGAGAATCTCCTTCCCCTTGCCGATCCTGTAAGCACCCACAACAGTATCTGTATCTGTGTCCCATACTACAAGATGATGATAATAAAAGTCAAACTCATCAACATCGGTTGATCTGTTTGTCCCTTCACCTGCGGCCCTGAAAGTAATCTCACGAAGACGGCCTATCTCCTCGAAGATATGAGGAATAGTATGTGTGGAGGCAAAAATGACAGAATAATTTTTACTTGTGAAAAGCTCATGACCCTGGCGCACCTTTAAAAACTCCTGACGGAGCTGTTCACGGTCACCCGGATCGGCAACAGGCACTTTCTTTTCGCTGCTTCTCTCATTCCTGTTCTGAAAGAACTTTTTTGCCTCCAGGGTAGAACCGAGCGAGTAGGTCCTGGCCCTGAGATACCTTCCGTAGCGTGCTATATCGTGGAACTCTGACTGTTCCCTGACAGTTATGGGCTTCCCTATGCGAATCCTGATATTTTTGTTTCGTTTATTGAAAAGTTCTGAAGCCAGCTTAGCCGTTCTGAGAAGGGGGTGTACACGGCCAAGGATATGGAACCAGCGGGAATTGGTGCCATGAAAGTAAACAGGGATGACCGGCACTTCGGCCATTTTTATGAATTTGAGAGCAGACGCCTGCCACTCGCGGTCTATGATAACATTTGACTCAGTCTGGTAAGTCGAAACTTCTCCGGCTGGGAAAATGGCCACCAGATGCCCCTCTTTCAGGTAGTTTAAACCCTCTTTTATACCTTTAAAAGAGGACTTAACCTCTTTGTGTGTTTCAAACGGATTCACAGGTAGGATATAGTCTTTCAGCGGGTCAATTTTCTGAAGCAGGAAGTTGGCCATCCCTTTGACATCATCTCGCCGTGCCGTGATTAGCTTAAGAAGTATCAGGGCATCGATACCTCCGAAAGGATGATTGGAAACGGTAATGCACGGACCTTCCAGCGGAACATTTTCAAGGTCCTTTTCAGGCACCTCGTATTTAATGTCAAGATGATCCAGTATCGAATTAATGAATACTATCGGATCCTTATCATAAGAGGAGGTATATACCTTGTTAAGCTTATTATAACGAAAAATCTGCATCAGAGCCTTGGCAATAATTATGCCTCCGGGTATGTTCAGGTTTGTAGCCCTTGCAAGCTCGCGTGATGTCAGGAGTTTCATCCTAATAGTGTACTATTACAAATATAATCTAATAATGGGATATTAAAAAGAGGCCTTAATAATCTGCGGTATTGAAGCCTCCCATCCAAGCGGCATAATATGGATACCGCTTATGCCTCTCTTATTCCTGAGCTTGCGGATAATCTCAACGGAAATCTCAATACCTTCTTCTGCTGCATTAACTCCCGCCCGTTCCATCCGCTTCATAATATTAGGCGGAATAGTGATGCCAGGAATCCTGTCATTCAGGTATTTTGCCATATTCAGGGTCTTAAGCGGACTGACACCCACCAATATGAAAACCTTGTCTAGCAACTGTTGTTTCTCAAGGTTCTCAAGCCAGCCATCGAGACTGTCAGGGTCAAAGACCAGGTTGGTCTGGAAAAACTGAGCTCCCGCATTTATCTTTTTCCTGTCCCTTATAACCTGAAGCGAAGGATCCTGTGCAAAGGGAGAGGCCGCGGCACCAAGGAAAAACTTAGGCGGGTGCTTCATCTCCCTTCCGTCGAGATAGATACCTTCGTCCCTCATCCTCCTCAGTATCCAGAGCATCTGTACAGAATCAACATCGATGATATTCAGGTTGCCCCTGGGCTGAGGACCGACACGCGGACTGTCTCCGGAAAGACAAAGGATGTTTCTTGCTCCTAAAGTGTTAGCCCCTACGGCCAGCGACTGCAGTCCTGACCTTGTATTGTCACGCGCTGATACCTGCAGCACCGGATCAACGCCCAGCGATGAGGCAACGCTGCAGCATGCTATGCTTGACATCCTTGGTATGGCTGAAGAACCATCGGTGAAGTTTATCGCAGAAGCATAGGGTTTTAAAAGGGTAATTTTCTCTGCAAGCCTGTCGCTTGATGCACTGAGCGGTGGCATAACCTCGCAAGTAATAATGAACTTGCCCGTACGAAGCTGTGTCTCAAGGAATGACTGCGGCTCCGTTACTGCCGGAGGATGATATTCTGAGTCTCCCTTCCACCATTCAGGCTGCCGTATGGGTTTAAATACCAGCTCCTCCAGTTTATCTCTGACTACCTTACCTCTTACCGGTAAGAAAATCTTTCGTAATCCCGCTTCTCTGACTTTTCGCACCACTTCACCCCAGGTTTCTGTGCCTGCCCTGTCCCAGTCCACCGGAGGCAATACCTCCAGAAGCTTTTGCTCCCTGTGCATCTTTCGCGACCTTTCGAAGATGAGGCTCCATACACACTTACGTTGCGGATCAACATAGCAATATCCATTGTTTACCCCTCCGCATGGCCCATTCCGGATTCCTTTGGGGCATTCCATATGGCAAATGAAGGCCGTCTCCTGTAGGAGACAGTTACCGCACATGCGGCATCCAAAAAAAGGTCCCTTTACAAACCTCTCGGTGAACGCAAGCATTCTGTCTGACATGCTTGCCCTTCCAAAAGGACGGAAGGCGGGCTGCCACCGCCTGAGAGGTGTAAAAAGAGCCATTCGCCCCTATATATACATGTTTAATAGCTGCTCATACAGCTCCTGTTTGCCGCTTATTTTTTCCGGCTCCCCAGCCTTCATGGCGTAATCCCTGAGTTTAACAAGGGTGAGCTCTCCCTTTTCATACTGAGCCCCGGCCCCTTTATCAAATGAAGCATACCTCTTCTTCCTCATTTTGAGAAAGTCTGAATCCTTGAGTATCCTGTCGGCAGTCAGAAGAGCCCTTGCAAATGTGTCCATGCCGCTCACATGAGCTATGAAGAGATCTTCAGGGTCCGTGGAGTTGCGTCTCACATGGGCGTCAAAGTTTATCCCGCCGGTAGAAAAACCTCCTGCACGAAGTATGACCATCATGGCCTCGGTGATCTCATTAATATTTGTCGGGAATTCATCAGTGTCCCATCCGTTCTGGTAATCGCCCTTATTCGCATCAATGCTACCCAACATGCCGCTGTCGGCAGCCACCTGGAGATCATGCTGGAATGAGTGTCCGGCCAGAGTGGCATGATTTACTTCGATATTAAGTTTGAAATCCTTGTCCAGCTCGTAATGACGAAGGAAACCTATTACGGTGGCGGAGTCGTAATCATACTGATGTTTTGTGGGTTCCATAGGCTTGGGTTCAATGAGGAAAGTGCCTTTGAATCCCTTTTTGCGTCCGTAATCACGTGCCAGGGTGAGCATCATTGCCATATGTTCAAGCTCTCTCTTCATATCAGTATTGTGAAGTGAGAGATATCCTTCACGGCCTCCCCAGAAGACATAGTTCTCTCCTCCAAGGGCTATTGTGGCATCAATGGCGTTTCTGAGCTGCACGGCAGCATTGGCAACGACATTGAAGTCAGGATTGGTAGCAGCCCCGTTCATGTAACGAGGGTTACTGAACAGGTTAGCCGTGCCCCATAGCAGCTTTACACCTGTCTCTTTCTGCATGGTTTTTACCAGGGGAACCGTTTTTTCAAGGCGCTTCTCGATGTCAAATACTGAACCGTCACCTACAAGGTCCGTGTCATGAAAACAATAGAAGGGAGCCCCGATCTTTGTGATAAACTCAAATGCCATGTCAAGCTTGACCCTGATACGGTCATCACCTGACATCCCGTCATACGGGAAATTCCTTGTCGCAGCACCAAAGGTGTCAGCGCCGTCGCCACAGAAAGAATGCCAGTAAGCTATAGCATACCTGAGATGATCCTTCATCTTCCTGCCTCCTACTTTTGCATCTTTATCATACCATTTGAAAGCAAGGGGATTCTTCGAATCTCTTCCCTCATACTGAATCTTCCCGATTTTCGGGAATGCTTCAATTTTTCCTATTTTACTCATTTTGGTAACAGTTATCGTTCTAATCCGATATGTTTAAATTGAATCCAGACGTTCTTTCCACTGGTTGTACTTGGTTTCATACACCGCTGACAGTGACTTGCGCGGCTCATTTACACCAACAGCTTCAAGTCCTTTAAAAGCCTCATTTTCACTCTTATAATATCCGCATCCGATTCCTGAGCCTCTTGCGGCGCCAGTGGAACCGTCACTGTTGTAAAGATTAATGACTGTTCCGGTGACACTTGAAAGCACCTCTCTGAAAACGCGGCTCAGGAACATATTTGTTTCACCGGCCCTGATAACTTCCGGGTTGATTCCTGTCTCCTTCATAATATCAAGCCCGTAGCGAAATGAAAATGCTATTCCTTCCTGTGCAGCCCTGAAAAGGTGACCTGGAGTATGGATGTTAAAGTTAATGCCGGAGAATGAGGCAGCGATATCCCTGTTTTTCAGAATACGTTCAGCGCCGTTACCAAACGGCAGGATGACCAGTCCATCACTGCCAGGCTTTATTTTTGCAGCCTGGGCATTCATTTGCCGGTAGGTCAGTCCGGTTCCGGCACTCTTTTTCATCCAGGAATTTAGTATCCCGGTGCCGTTTATGCAGAGCAGCACCCCGAGACGGGTCTGAGATTCACTGTTGTTTACATGGAGGAAAGTGTTTATCCGCGACTGCGGATCAAAGTTCTTTGCTTCAGTCACCCCGTAAATTACACCTGATGTCCCTGCTGTGGCAGCCACTTCCCCGGGTGAAAGTACATTAAGGGATAAAGCATTATTTGGCTGGTCTCCCGCCCTGTATGAGACCGGAATGCCTTCCGGGAGCCCCATCTCTTCAGCAACCGACTTCAGAACCGTGCCCTGAACAGAAAAGGAGTGCATCGGTTCTGGCAGGATTCCCTTGTCAAAGCCGAAGAAACTAAGTAGCTCTTCAGAAATCATTTCGCGCTTGAAGTCCCAGAAGATTCCTTCAGAAAGACCAGTGAATGAAGTTCTTATTTCCCCTGTCAGCTTCATGGCAATAAAGTCACCCGGAAGCATGATTTTATGAATGCGTTCATAAAGTGAAGGTTCATTCTCCTTCACCCATGCCAGTTTTGATGCAGTGAAGTTACCCGGTGAATTGAGCAGGTGGTGCAGACAAAAGTCCTTGCCCATCTTCTCGAAAGCCTGCTCCCCAATCCCGACAGCCCTGCTGTCACACCAGATAATTGAAGGACGAAGTACCTTCTTGTCTTTATCAACAGTGACAAGTCCGTGCATCTGGTATGAGATGCCTATAGCTCCTATATCATTCTTCTTTTGGGCAAGCGACTTAATGCAGGTGCCGAGAGCCACTTTCAGATTATCCCACCACACTTCCGGATCCTGTTCAGCCCAGCCCGGTGAAGGGACCTCTATGGCCATTTCGGTTTCGGGATGAAAGGCAGATGCAATGCATTTGCCTGATTCGCCTTCAATCACTGACACCTTTACAGATGAACTGCCTAAATCAATTCCAAGTAACAGCATGCTGTCTTTATTATATTAGTTCATTCCTTTAATTGTATTTACAAATGTACTTATGTTTTCCGTCGAGACATCAGGAGGCATTCCGCCTCCGCAGGACCAGATTATCCTCTTGTGATCAGCCACTGAGCCTACCATGGCTCTGGCAGCTGCCTCCACCTCTGCCGATGAGCCCAGGGAAAGCACATCTCGCGGAGGTATGTTTCCGAGCAGGGTGACTGAATCGCCTGCAAGAGCCCTGATCTCCATGAGGGAGTGATTGAAGCTGAAGTTGAAAAGATTAATGCCGATCTCAGGAAGATAACCGGCACAGACCAGGCCTGATGCATCATTATGGAAGAAGTTCACCCTGGCATTGAAGGTCTGGTAGATCTTTTTAAGGTGCGGAAGCACAAAAGCCTCAAAATCCGGTTTCCCAAGGAACCCTACAATATCGTCAAGAATAAAGATTCCCTGAATATCCCTGAATTTCTCAAACTGCAGTGTAAGCCAGTCAACCACAAAATCTGTTATCACGGTAAGGGCCTTGTGAACCTCATCGGGGGTTATTGCCAGTGCAAGCATGAAATCGGTTGTGCCGAACAGGAATGACGCAATATTAAGCGGGCCGCGACTTATTGCGAACCTGATGCGGCAGTCATTCTGTTTTATCTTCTCCTCGTACCTTTCCAGCCTGTTAATAGTAAATGGGAGCAGCCCGTCCGTTTTTACATTAGGCTTCTTCAGAGAGGCGATGGCCTCGGCATTACACTCAATCTTTACGGGGTGAGGGAAATCATCCTCAGACCAGACCAGCTTGGTGCCAAAAGCAGATGGTTCGGTACACATCCCGTATTCAGACCAGAAGCCCGGCATGAAAATAACATCAGGGAATTCATTGAGGGCCTTTATGTTGGAATTGAACCATGTTTCGGGGTCATTGAAATAATCAATGATCTTCGTTTTATACCAGCCGGGTAGCCATGGACTGTCAATTATGAAGCCCACAGGTTTTTCCTTTAGCAATTCACCGTCAATTACCCGAAGCAGATCTTCCCAATGTCGTTCTTTCATGATATATATACCTCGTTAATAATCCTTAACAATTTTTTACCTCCCGGGCACATTACTGAATTTCAGTCCCTTATAATACTCAAGTGAATGTTCAGGCTGCTTTAACCCTGAGGGAAGAGCTCTTTCAGAGAATGACTGGAAATAGAGTACGCAGGCATCTCTCCACCATTCGGCTTCTTTCTTCTGGATCAGCAGCAGGGAGCTGACCTGTTTGAAAAGTTCACTTTCTATTCTTCCATCCAGGCTATTCCAGTATTGAAGCCATGAGGTTACAGTCTCAGCACCCTCATAATACTTATAGCACAGTTCATCCCAAAGGGTCCGGCCAGACCTGAGTTTATGCTCCCATGGAAGATGGTGAAACCATAGGAGAAGGTTCTCAGGGCACTGCGCAGGATCTGAGTAGATGACATCCAGCGGCGCAAAATATTGACTCACAGCATTACTGCCGGTTAATGTCCGGTCAAACCCGATACCCAGGGAATCAGCCCTGTGATAGTAAACCGATGTCCAGTCAGCCCTTCCGGTGCTCACCCATGGTGCAGGACCGTAGTGGTGGCCTTCTCCCATGATATGATGGAGTCCCAGCGGTGTCATATATTTCACCGCGGTCTCACGTGATGACATCATCATTTGACTGATGCCGGCAATAATTTCCGGGTCGTGAGTAATTGTCATCCTTATCCATTCCTCTGCGATCTCCCTTGACGAAGAATATGGGTTCCAGGCCTGCCTGCCAAAGGCGAACCAGTTTGCCTGTGCAAAAGGATGTCCTGTCCAGTTCCGGTCGGTTCCGGTGTTTGCTACGCCTGCCATGCCTGTAAAGGTTTTACTGCCTGAAATGTCAGTGATGATGTCAGCAACAGTTGTACCCGGGCCGGAGGCATGAGTATCTGAACGAAGACATTCTTCAAACAAAGGAGCCAGGTAGACCAGGTGTGTTGCAAAGCCCAGGTATTCCTGGGTGATCTGAAACTCAGGCATCACCTGAGTGTGCGGCAGTGCCCCGAAAAGAGGGTGAAAAGGCTCGCGCGGCTGAAAATCAACGGGGCCGTTTTTTATCTGGATAAGCACATTTTTTCTGAATTTGCCGTCAAGGGGAGTAAACTCATTGTATGCCTGTTTTGCCCTGTCTTCGGGTACGTTGTTATCATACACAAATGCCCTCCACATCACAATACCGTTATGCGGGGCAAGGGCATCGGCAAGCATATTGGCTCCGTCAGCGTGAGACCTGCCATAGTTCTGCGGGCCGGGCTGCCCCTCTGAATTGGCCTTGACCAGGAATCCTCCGAAATCCGGAATATACCCGTATATCTCATTGACTTTGTCCTTCCACCACTTTATGACATCCGGATCAAGCGGATCGGCGGTCTTTAGTCCTTCGATATCCATTGGAGCGCTGAATCGTGCCGTCAGGTAAACCCTGATACCGTAAGGTCTGAAAACGCCGGCCAGCGCGGCAACTTTGACCAGATACCCGGGAGTAAGCACAAGAGCATCGGCATTGACATTCGTAAGTACTGTACCGTTGATACCCACCGAGGCATTGGCGCGGGCATAATCAATATATTGCTGTGTGATGTAACCTGGAAGCATATGCCAGTTCCACAGCGAAAAGCCAGCATACCCTCGCTCAATGGTCCTGTCAAGGTTATCCCAGTGATTCAGCAGCCGGATTGCTGTTGCCGGACTGCTTTCAATATTCAGATTCTCAATCTGCTGATGTTGTTGGAGCATCTGAAGAAAATAAAAGACCCCGTAAAGTACTCCGGCATCCTCATTGCCGGCAATCAGGATGATCTTTTTTTTGTTGTAAACAATGGACCTGATGACGAACCCTTCATCATTCACTCCGTTTATCCTCGTGCTGCCAATCAGCGAACAAACCAAAGGGGAGTTCCCGGTTGAACCTGCAATTACAATTCCGTTCGAAGTTACTTCCTTTACATAAGGCAGGGCATGACCGAGCAGCCCAGTAAGTCCGGTCTGCAACTCCCGGGATGCGGCATCCATGGTAGCTGACTGGCCCTCAACAAGAATTCCCCTCACGGCCCTGCTGTAGGATTTAAAAAGTGAAGGATCAGATACCCTGTCATAACGGAGCCAGAGCCTGTAACCGTCATCAGCTTTCAGTCCCTGTGCAAGCAGAACCGAAAGGAGAAAAGCAATGGTTAGTATGCCGTATTTCTTCGCCATCTGTAAAATCGCAAAATCAATGGGCAAGCTTTCTGTCTGAAGACTGCCGTATAATTGTTGAGTGTGACAAAACTATTGTGCTCAGGCTTGTTGACTGGAGGTTGTTCAGTTTGTTGATCAGGGTCTGTGCAGCTATTTCTCCCATCTCCTTACCGGGATAATTAATGGTTGAAAGGTTCGGCTCAACGATCCGGCTGATGGGGTCATTGTTAAATCCGGCAATGGCAATATCGCCCGGGATATTATAGCCTGCCTTCTTCAGTTCACACATAATTGAAACTGCCGAAGTGTCATTGGCGGCAAAGATACCGTCAGGCAACGGGACCATACGAAGAATTTTCGGCAGCACTTCAGCGCCTACCTGGTCATTCAGCTGACTTATGATCACCAACTCCTCATCAAAGTCGATGTTGTTGTCTGCCAGTGCCTCTTTGTAGCCGGTGTAACGGTCATGATAGACATTGCGTATCAGGCTGCCGCCAAGGTGAACAATACGCCTGCATCCCTGGCTGATAAGGTGGGAGGTCATATCATAACCTGCCCGGTGGTTGTCAATAATAACACTGATGCAGTCGCCGCAGCGCGAAACCCTGTCAAAAAACACAACAGGTATGCCTTTTTTAAAGAGTAAATTAAAATGATCCAGGTTCTTTGTATCATAGGCCAGCGACACCAGTAAACCGTCAACCCGGCTGTTATAAAGAGTGGAGACACTGTCTATCTCTTTCCTGACTGTCTCCTGTGACTGGCTAATAATAAGGTTGTAGCCGTACTGATTGGTAACTTTTTCGATACCGGAGATGACTGATGACATGAAATAGCTGTTCAGCCGCGGTACGATGACACCCAGGGTGCTGGTTTTCTTCAGACGCAGGTCACTTGCAAATTTATTGCGCTGATATCCCATGTCACGGGCAGCAGCAGAAATTTTCTTCTTTGTTTCCTTACGTATGTTAGGATTATCCTTTAATGCCCTGCTAACCGTTGAAGGCGAGATATTTAACGCCTTTGCAATATCGTATATGGTTACCTCCCGTGACACTTTTAAGCAGTAATTCTAATACAAAATAAGCAATAAAACGGAAACAATTGTAATAAATTTAAATATATTTTGCAATCGGTTGCAAAAGTTAATGATATTATTTACTTTTAACTACCCAACGTATCAGGATAGTGTTAAACCAGCATTAGAAATCCTATGAATTCAGAAACAGAGAGAATTTCAGTAAAAGAGAAAATTGGCTTCAGTCTGGGCGACGGTGCAGCCAATTTCATCTTTCAGACCATTATGCTTCTGCAACTTAGTTTTTACACTGACACCTATGGTCTTACCGCGGCATCAGCGGCAACGCTTTTCCTTATTGCCCGCCTTTGGGGTGCTGTCTGTGATCCTATTTTCGGTGCACTTGCCGACCGCACAAATACCCGCTGGGGCAAATTCAGGCCCTGGATACTATGGACCGCCGTACCCTTCGGCATACTTGGCTACCTGGCATTCACAACACCCGACCTGGGACCAAACGCAAAGTTGATTTACGCCTATGTTACATACTTCCTCCTGCTCACAATCTATTCAGCAAACAACAATCCATATTCAGCCCTGAGCGGGGTAATAACCGGCAACATGAAACAGCGTACAAGCCT
>DATKUS010000162.1:0-3357 GCA_035530535.1 Bacteroidales bacterium | reverse complement strand
TCATCATCTTCATATACTACGTTTACTGGCAGGTCCTGGGCAATGAGCTCAATCTCGCGTGGCGGATTGGGGAGGACTATCTGGATGACATCCCCCGGTTTTACACGGTAGCTGGGTTTGACAGTACTTTCATTAACTAGTATGTTTCCTGCAAGTGCAGCGGACTGCACCCGCGTACGCGAGGCATTCTCTATCTTCGCTGTGACGTACTTGTCAATGCGCAGCAGGGACTGTCGCGGGTTAACCTCAAAGCGGTAATGCTCAAACAGGTCCTGCTCCTGTTCCGGTTCCTTGTCCGGATCCTGATTCAGTGATTCTGTAAGATCCTCTTCAGCCATTTATCTGTTGGTCTTAATAAACCGAAGCAGGGTCAGGGGTATTCCGGTCCTGTTCCTGATAATCATCATGTAAGATCCGGCAGGCAGCCTGCTGATGTCGGGATGTTCGGTGCGCGGCAGGGAAATGACCCTGGCGCCGCGCAGATCATAAATGTCAATGGTAAAGTCCCGTGGTGCATCATCTGATACTGTCAGAGTGACCTCACCTGCAGCAGGATTGGGATACAGCCTGTAAAAGTTATTTAAGAGGGTGCCTTCCTCAGAGGAGGTTCCCGTGCCTGCACCTTTCATCACTGCCCTCATCATCACGGTTCCGGGGGCCTGCGACTGCTGCCACAGGCCATTAAGCAGGAAGTACTGCCTGCCGGCAGGAGGTGTGTTGAGGTCAAGTCCCGCATTAAGGAAGGTCTCGGAGAGCTGTTTCCATCCTATCCAGAAATTGCCATTGACGCTTACAGGCTTGTCGAAAAGCCAGGTGACAAAGCCATTGTTGACTGTTCCCGGAGAAGCCACAGGCCCGGTAGTGGTGCCAAGCAATGCCCCGGGAACTCCGTTATTGTCAGCCCACACCATTAAGTCGAAGGAGCGCTGGTTGGAGTTATTGTAAGCATCATTGAAGCAGATAGTTATGGAGGTAACGGAGTCTGCTGTGAATGATCTGAACCTGAGAGCCACCATCGCATTGCGTGAACCCTGACCGTTGATACCGTATCCTGCCTCAGCTGTGCCGTCGTCTATGGCGAAGTAGTCAGTGAATTTCTGCAAGTA
Organism: Bacteroidales bacterium; assembly: GCA_035530535.1. Lineage (GTDB taxonomy): Bacteria > Bacteroidota > Bacteroidia > Bacteroidales > VadinHA17 > SR-FBR-E99. Next base: position 2,251 of record DATKUS010000162.1, on the reverse strand, counting down.
TGTCAGAGTGTCATTTCCCTTGGGGTCAAAATCGTCGGTGATGAGTGACGAGGTTACAAGAAAAAGAGCCGAGTCAGTTGCCAGGGAGCTGTAGGTGTAAAGCAGGGGTGCATTAAAGATCATGTTGGTGAAAGGGTCAACATTAGTTGCACCCGCGGAAAAGTCCCTGACGACAAAATTATTTATGACATCCTTAATTGTAATATGTCGCGTAACATTGCGGACAATATTGTCATTGTTCCGGTAATAGATGCCTGCCGTGGAGCTCATCACCGAGAGGTAGGCCTGGCGGAACTGGCGCCAGGGCATCGACTCGTAATCCTTCAGCAGTGATCTGAGCGGTTTTGTCAGGGCTGCATCATGGATCACAGTGTCAGATACTGACCTTCCTGCGCTGAGTCTCACATAATCTATGTTCCACTGGTCTGCATTGCCTGCCTGTGATGGCTCTGTGACAATCCCTGCCAGTGAGGCGTAATTGGTGAACCTGAACTGAAATCCTTTCCGAAGCCAGCGCTGGTCTTTTACAGCAATCATTACCTGCCTGAATCCCCCGGTAGCTTCGCCACGGGCTCTCCAGACGCTATACCAGCGTTCCTCGGATGGCGCCCAAAAGCTAAGTGTAAGGCTGTCATCACGTTCAGGCATGTCTGCATTGCCGCCTGCCTCATAGAAGAAGCTCATGTAGATGCTGTCGGCGGGGGCATAGGAGAGGTCAAGAGGTCTCGAGGTGAGAATATCAGCAGTAAACAGTGCGGTTGAAGCTTCGTCATACAGTTTGCCATATTCATCAAGGCAGTCAAAAGTTGCTACGCCCTGTGTGACCTGGTTTACCGAAAAAGTATTGTTGATGAAGACTTTATTGTCAGTCCATTTTTCAGAGGAGGGGAAAGGATTGCTATATGAAAAATCGTCAGAGAAAGGAAGAGCGAGAGTGTCAGCTCCCATGGCACCTTTCGGTCTTACATGCAGAGAAGCTTCTGAAAGCTTCCTGTTGGAAAGGAGTCCTGTCACCACTTCCTGTGCCCCCGCTGTGACTGTGGTCAGAATGAAGATCGATAAATATGTGAGCCTTTTATTCCTCATCCTTTAGGGGTGACTATAAGCCGGTGATCGCTATTGTGTCAGTCAGTATCACAGATGTTGTGTCAACCTGCAGTTTAAGGGTGTCTGTAGTGAGCCATATATATACGGCGGAGCCCAGCTGAACCGAGGCTTCCGGGAAATATTCAGGGTTCTGTTTATATACGAAAGCCACCAGTGAGTCAGTTCCGTCAGCCACTGTGGCATCAAAAACATAGGCGCCGAGGTTAAGCGAAGAACCGAGTATCTCATTGCGGGCCCGTTCGAGTGTTAGTCCTGCAAGCCGCGGTATCATTGTTCGCTGGCTGCTGAGACCTTTACCAAGGACCAGGTCAATGACCATCCCTTTCTGGACAGAGTCGCCGGGTGTCATCTCGCGTCCGTGAATTGTCTGTTTTAGTACAAAATCAACAGAGAGGTCAGGCACATAGTTAAGCTGTCCGGGCAGCAGTCCTGCGGTTTCTATCAGTGAGAGAGCCTGCCGGCGGGGCAGACCAACCAGGTCAGGTACGGCAACCATTTCAGGGTTGAAAGCATTGATAGTCACCTTTATCATGTGCCCCTTTTTGACACGCTGTCCCGGCAGCGGCATCTGTTCGGCTATGCAGCCTCTCGGCACAAACCCTGTATAGACTGAGTCAATGACGGTGAAGCGCATCCTGTTTTTCAGGGCTGTCTGCCGGGCTTCTTCCAGGGTGAGTCCCCGTACTTCGGGTACTGGTCTTGACTGGCCGTGACGGGTATAGATGTTCAGCCAGATGATAAGGACGATTATAAGGCCTACGCCTATGACTACTGCCAGACCGAGCTGCCTGAGAAAGACTTTGCTTTTGATAAATTCTTTAAGGCTCATCTTATGATGACGGATTATATATTAAACGCAGAGTCAAAGATAAAATTATATTGCGAGAGTTCAGAGCCTCACCACTCCTTAACGGTATGGTAATGTGTGTCTCTCTCCACCGGTTTATAACCTGCTGACCGTATCATCGATACGAGTTCAGTAGTTGAGAGTCCCGGGTTGGTGTCTTCGGCTCCTGCCATAGAATATATCCTGGTAGTGTCATCGATGGTACCATCAAGATCGTCCACACCAAAGGCGAGGCTCATGAGGGCTGCATTTCTTCCTATTGCCGGCCAGTATGCCTTCAGATGTGGTATGTTATCA
>DATKUS010000161.1:0-6160 GCA_035530535.1 Bacteroidales bacterium | reverse complement strand
TGACCGGAAACCTATCCCCCCTGGTGGCAAAGGGGCCATTGAAGTAATATTTGACAGCTCAGGCAGATCTGGTCTGCAGACAAAAACTGTTGTAGTTCAGTCAAATGCAGAGAATAATTTAATTATATTGCGCATTATCGCAGAGATAAAATCTGAATAACTAAATATCAATAACAATTATGAACACATTAGCATTCATTGTTTTACAGGCTAAACCGGCAGGACAGGGAAGTCCCAACATGCTCACAAGCCTTCTTCCCTTATTACTTGTATTTGTGGTTTTTTACTTTTTCATGATCCGCCCGCAGATGAAACGCCAGAAGGAACTTACTACCTTCCGCAGTGCAATCTCAAAGGGAGATAAGGTTATTACAACCGGCGGTCTGTACGGAAGAGTGGTCGAAGTTGCAGATAATGTTGTGACTATCGAGATCGCTAACGATGTAAAGGTAAGGGTTGATAAGAACGCTGTTCTGAGAGACTCTTCTGATATGGAGAAGAAATAGGCTGAGAGGCTGAGGTAAAGGCTGAGGTAAAGGCTGAGGTAAAGGTTGAGGTAAAGGTTGAGATTAAGGTTAAGGCTGAGACTAAGGTTGAGGCTGAGGTTGAGGTAAAAGCTGAAGTGAAGGATAAGATGATAAACCGGGGAAAAAGAATGACAAAGGGTTTTCTGAACAAGGAACTGCCTGTCTTTGCTTTTTTTCTTCTTCTTTCCTTTATCTTCTGGTATCTGAATGAACTGAGCAAGGAACTGGAGGCAACTATACACTACCCCGTCAGGTACATTAACCCACCGAAAGGGAGGATACTGACCGGTGTGCTGCCTAAAAAAATAGGTATGGAGCTCAGGGGGCCGGGGTATACAATATTGAAAATAAAACTATCAGGCAGCAAAGCCCCGGTAGTAATTGATTTTTCAAAAATGAGCCCGAAAAAGATACCAGGCAAGACCCCCAGTTACTATCTTGTTACTTCGGGCCTGATAGAGGGATTCTCAAAGCAGTTGCATGCTGATTTCGAGATTCTGGCTATTCAGCCTGATACAATTTTTTTCGGTTATGACAGGCTTGTAACACGCAAGATGGCTGTGTTGCCGGATATTGATGTGGAAGCATCGACTTCCAACATGGTGATTGTTGTTCCCGACCCTGACAGCATATTTGTCACAGGCCCGGAACATGTAATTGATACAGTCAGTGGCATTCGCACCCGTCACCGGTCATTTAAAAGGCTGAATGAGAACTTCAGGACAACTGTGGCTCTCGATTGTCCGGAGTATCTGGAGGTCACTCAGAAAAGAATAGCTCTTGAGGTATCAGTCATTGGCAGGCCATCTTTACTTTTCGACCTGAAAAATCACAAAGGGAACTAAACCTCTGACTGAATGGCAAAAAGGCTTGGAGTTACCGGAGGCATTGGGAGCGGAAAGACTACTGTCTGCAAGATATTCAGGGTTCTTGGGGTTCCTGTATTCGTGGCTGATGAGGTTGCCAGGCAGCTGATGAACAATGATCCTGAGATATCAAAGGGAATAAACAGCATAGTTGAAAAAGATCTGTACCTGGGAGGGGAGCTTGACCGTAAAGAACTGGCTCACCTGATATTCAATCAGCCTGCGCTGCTCAGGAATGTCAACGCTGTGGTACACCCCGCAGTTCTCAGAAGCTTTGAAGAATGGACACTCTCTGTGGATGTCCCTTATGTCATTATGGAAGCAGCGATACTTTTTGAGAGCAATGCTGATAAGGTTGTTGACAGGGTGGCCTCTGTATCAGCTCCTGTTGAAGAACGTATCTCACGCGTAATGGGACGCAGCGAGATGACCCGGATACAGGTTCTTGAGAGAATAAACAACCAGATGGAGGATGAGGAGAGGGAAGAACAATCCTACTATGTTATCAATAATGCTGACAATGAGATGATCATTCCTGAGATCCTCAAGATTCACGATGATATGCTCCGGTTGGCGGGTAAGGAAAAATAATGGGGATTTTTGCAAAATGGCTTGGAGGCGGACTCGGGTTCGTCTTAGGAGGACCTATCGGAGGTCTCCTGGGGTTCTTTATTGGCTCTGTTGTTGACAGTTCATCTGTTACAACCACCAGCCGGGTGCGCACCAGTACTACCCCCGGCGACTTCGGGATGAGCCTGCTGGTTCTTATTGCTGCTGTGATGAAAGCAGACGGTAAGGTTATGAAGTCGGAACTGGATTATGTCAAACGCTTCTTTGTCTCTCAGTTTGGTCCCAATAATGCCCGTGAAGCCACGGTAATGCTCAGGGACCTGCTAAAGCGCGATATCCCTATCCGCGATGTATGTATACAGATAAGGGGTAACATGGATTATCCGTCAAGACTCCAGCTTATACATATCCTGTACAATATTTCGGCTGCCGACGGGCACTTTGAAACATCAGAGATCAGGATTATTCAGTCCATCTCGGATATGCTGGGCATATCGGCTACAGACTATGAGTCAATACGCAATATGTTCATCCCGGCTACTGATTCTGCCTACCGGATACTGGAGGCTGAACGAACTGCAACGGATGAAGAGCTAAAAAGATCCTACCGAAAAATGGCACTTAAGTATCATCCTGACAAAGTAAGTCACCTTGGGGAAGAGTTCCGTAAAACAGCCGAGGAGAAGTTCAAGGCTGTCAATGAAGCCTGGGAGAAAATAAAGAAAGAACGTAATATCGTTTAATAAGTATCTGTAATACAACAATAAACATTAAAAATAAGAAGATGAATCTGAAAGACATTCTGGCAATTTCCGGTGAAGGGACCCTTTTTAAATTCATTGCACAGGGTAAAAATACCGTCATCGTTGAAAATCTTGAGACAGGAAGGCGTATCAGTGCCGGCGGCACTGCAAAAGTCAGCGCCCTGGATGAGATAGCTATTTTCACAACCGGCGAAGACATGCCCCTTGGAAAAGTGATGGATAAGTTATGGGAAAAAGAAAACGGCGGAGAAACCATATCACATAGGTCCCCCGATGCTGACCTGAAAAAATATTTTGCTGAGGCACTTCCCGATTATGACCAGAACAGGGTTTATCTCTCTGACATAAAGAAGGTTCTCCACTGGTACAATATTCTGCATAAACTGAATCTTCTTGTGAAGGAGGAAGAAAAGAAAGCAGAAGACAAAGCATCTGAAACCACAGAAACAGTTGCCGAAAAGCCCGAAAAGAAAACGGTGAAGAAAGCCGGAACCAAAGCTGCCCAGCCAAAAAAGCCGGCAACCAGGAAAACGAAATAGAATGGCGGTAAGGAATTTCGGGGGAGCAGAGGTAGTCTACGGTTATGATGAATCAAAGATCATCATTGTGCCTGTGCCCTATGATGCCACCAGCACCTATATTAAGGGTGCGGACCGGGGTCCTGCTGCCATTATTGAAGCTTCACCCTCTCTTGAATTCTATGATATTGAGACCGGAGGTGAAGCTCATAAAGAGGGGATACATACTGTTGACCCAATAATTACCGGCGATGATCCCTCTGAGGTTACTGTTGAAGTTTACAGGTACCTTATGAAGCTTTTTGCCGAAGAGCGGTTTCCCGTTGTGATAGGAGGAAATCACACGGTAAGCATGGGTGCCTTCAGGGCGGCGGCTGAGTCATTTCCTGATCTCACGATTCTGCAGCTTGATGCTCATTCAGATCTACGACCAATTTATGAAGGCTCGCCATTGAATCATGCCTGTGCCATGGCAAGAGCAAGGGAATGCGCTCCGGTGGTGCAGGTAGGAATACGAAGCATGGCAGCAGAAGAGCTGCCATATGCAGATCCCCGAAGGATATTTTACGCGCATGATCTGTGGTCTGATAAATCACTCTACACAAAAGCCCTGAAACTGCTTTCAGAAAATGTATATATCACAATTGACCTGGACGTCTTTGATCCGTCAGTGATGCCATCAACAGGCACTCCCGAGCCTGGCGGACCTGACTATCGGGAGCTGATGTTCTTTCTCCGTGATGTAATGCGAAAACGTAATGTGGTGGGGTTTGACGTCGTTGAGCTGTGTCCCGCTGAAACAAATAAGGCTCCTGATTTTATGGCAGCTAAGATCATCTATCAGCTCCTCAGCTATAAATTTGTAAAGTAATCAAAATGCTTTGTGACAGGGAATTACAGGTTAACTATTTGGCCCTGTCATATTTCTTTGCCTCTTCCCAGATAACATTCATCTCATCAAGACTCATGTCATGCAGCGAGCGGCCGTGTGCAAGCGTCTGCTGCTCCAGATAGTTGAATCTTTTGATAAACTTCCTGTTGGTCCTTTCGAGTGCCGTCTCCGGGTCTATCTCATAGAGTCTGGCAGCGTTAATAAGTGAGAAGAAAACGTCACCCATCTCTTCCTCAATATCTTTTTTCCCTCCTGAAAGAATTTCTTCCTTTAGCTCATTGATCTCTTCGGCCACCTTGTCCCATATCTGTTCGCGGTTTTCCCAGTCGAAACCCACGCCCCTGACTTTTTCCTGTATCCTGTTGGCTTTAACAGTTGCCGGCAGTGATGAAGGAACTCCTGACAGCACCGGTTTGTATTCGCTGTGTTCATTCAGCTTGAGCTTTTCCCAGTTCTCCTCCACCTCTCGTGCACCCCTGGTGACAGACACGTCGCCAAAGACATGCGGATGCCGGTAGACGAGCTTTTTGTTGATGCTCTCAAGAACATCGCCCATATCAAAGAGTCCTTTTTCCGAGCCTATCTTCGCATAAAAGACGATATGCAGCATCAGGTCGCCCAGCTCTTTTTTCAGAGCTTCATTATCATCTTCGATAATGGCATCAGCGAGCTCATAAGTCTCTTCAATAGTAAGTTTCCGGAGTGTTTCATTTGTCTGTTTCTGATCCCAGGGGCATTTTTCTCTCAGTTCATCCATTATCTCAAGGAGCCTGATAAACTCCTTTATGCTTTTCTCTTCTTTCATCCTTTTTGATTATTAAAAAGGCCTCCGCGGCTATGTTCAGGGGATCTGACCTCCACACGTACAACATCTCCTGTCTCTACCCCGAACAGCTGGCACATATCTGCTCCGTTAATTGATACTTCAAGCAGGTCCACACTATTAAAGCGGGTGACCAGTTCACCAACCGGCTCATCACTGTAATGCCTGCTTATCTTTTCTGTAAAATATTTATTGCTCTTGATAAGAATCCTGAAATCCCTGCTGTCAAAGACCCTGGCAAATATTTCCCTGGTAATGTTGGTAATAGCATTGCCGTATGAGTCAATGAATATCACGCTTCCGATTATTACGTTTTTGTCAATAGTTGCGCGCAAAGGTACTTTTTCTGAAAATCCATTAATTTTTTTTCCGAGTTTATCAGGTGCAGTACCTTTAATGATTGCGGCGGCTGTCTTTACGAAAAGTGTTATTTCATCATCCTCATCAGAATTATCAAGGCTGATGACAAGGTCGGGAGGAGAGTTAAGAATGAGGTTAAATATGCCATTGTCAGCCCCAATGAACCAGTGTCCTTTAGCTTTAACAATAATATGGGGTTGTCCTTCGGAACTCTCGCTGTGAATGAAGATAAGGTGAACAGTCCCCTCGGGATAATGGCTGAAGGTATTTCTTATCACAAATGAGCCGTGGGTGATATTAAAGGGAGGGATTCCCGAAGCATTTGTCACCGCAATAGCTTCGGGACAGACTGTGGCGAGTCGGCCACGAAGAATGCCATGAAAGAAATCACTTTCGCGCCACTCCGTTGTCAGTGTGATAAATGCCATCTTCAAAATTGTTACAGCAAAGATAGTCTTCTGAAAAAAATAAACTTACTTTGTAAATGAGAGGATCAAAAAAAGTATCCTGACATATAATCCATTGACAAACAGCTTAAAGAGAGAAGCGGAGATATTTATTTAATGACTGAAAGAGTAATTTTCCTTGAAGATATAGACCCTGTGGTCCTTTTCGGGCCCAATAACAGACTGCTGGATAAGATACAGAGTTATTTTCCGAAGGTGAAGCTAATAGCCAGGGGAAGCGAATTAAAGTTCATTGGGGAAGCTGAAGAGGTCGCTGCATTTGCTGAAAAGATTTCAGATTTACTTGATTATTACCGAAGTTACAACAGGCTTGAGGAGGATGACCTGGAGCGGCTGATCCTTGATACTGAACATATGCGTACCGCTGCAAGCG
>DATKUS010000160.1:0-4380 GCA_035530535.1 Bacteroidales bacterium | reverse complement strand
CAATATCTACATCAAAGGCCGCAGCAAGAACATGCTTCTGGGTCCTTCAGGCAAGAATATTTATCCTGAAGAGATTGAATCAATTATTAATAACTACAGGTATGTTACCGAGTCTGTCGTCATTTCAGAGGATCATAAGCTGGTGGGCCTCATATTCCCGGATCATGAGCAGCTCACAAAGGACGGCATTACCGAAGCATCCCTTCCTGAAGCGTTAGAGACAATCCGCAAGGATGTCAACAACCGCCTTCCTGAATACATGACAGTCACGAAATTCAGGGTGCATCCCGAAGAATTTTTAAAAACACCTAAAAGGAGCATTAAGCGCTACCTGTACATGAAGGAATAATCCGTGAAGGCATAATAAAAGATAAAGCGTGCCGCCGGGGAGACGTCAGAGAGTGAAGAAGTATTGTATCATAGTTGCGGGAGGAAGCGGACAGCGTATGCGTTCTGCCCTCCCGAAGCAGTTCCTGCTGCTCGAAGGGCGCCCTGTGCTGATGCGTACTGTTGAGCGTTTTTATTCTTTTGACCCTTCCATTGAAATAATAGTGGTGCTTCCTGCGGAACACCAGGCCCTCTGGCGCAGCCTGGGAAAGGAATACAGGTTTAATGTCAGGCACGAGGTTGTTGACGGAGGAGACGAAAGGTTTCATTCTGTGAAGGCAGGCCTGGCATTGGTCAGGGACGAAAGCCTGGTGGCTATTCATGACGGGGTGAGGCCCATGGTAAGCCATGATACCATCTGGCGCTGTTTTGCCGATGCCGAGGAATACGGTAATGCTGTGCCCTTTATTGAGCCGGCAGACTCCGTCAGGCTCCTCTCCGGCGATGAGTGTCGCCCTCACCCGAGATCGGGGGTGCGTCTTATACAGACGCCCCAGGTCTTCAAAAGCGGCCTGATAGTCAACGCCTATAACACCCCTTATGACCCCTCGTTAACTGATGATGCGACTGTTGCTGAAGCTGCAGGCGTTATCATACACCTGACCCACGGGAACAGGGAAAATATAAAGATCACCACGCCTGAAGATCTGGTCGTGGCCTCGGCTTTACTGACACAGGTAACATAAGGATTTACTGCACGGGGAAAGACAAAAAAGAAAACAAAGGATGGAACAGGAGAGTATTCTCGATTATAAGAGGCTTGAGGTAAAGCTTATGTCAAAGGCAGATGATGATATCGTATCACTGCTTGAGAACACCATCCTTGGTTCCGAAGGTGGATTGCAGTATTCTATGCAGAATATCGGTGAACGGATCATCAATTACGGGGCAGGTCTCTCTTTCATAGCTCTTTTTAAAAAGGGAAAGATGGCGGGGGTTATTGGCCTGTGCAGGAGAAAGACGCTTAACAGCGGCATTGAGTATGAATCTACTTACCTGCGTTACCTGGCAGTGCGCAGCGCCTTCCAGACCCCCTCCGTTTCAGGGCATCGCAGCGAACGCCTCTCTCATGTGGAGGAGTCGTTCAAACATAAGCTTATCAGCATGTTCAGACAGCCGGCGACATTACCCACGGTGTCAGACAGCGCTGCTAAGCCGCAACTCATGTATGCCTATGTTGAAAGCCGCAATGAGAGATCAAAGAACCTTATCCACCAGGCAGGGTATGAATATATAAGATCATTTCTGACAGTAGCCTTCAGCCGGTTCAACCCTGTTGCTGACAGTCGCGTCACAAAACTGGCCCCTGAAGAAGAACCTGCAATGGCAGCCCTTCTCACAGACTATTACAGGGATTACTGTTTTTACAGTGATGAGTTCTCGTTCTTCAATCACGGATACTATGTGATGAAGGAAAACAACGAGATCATTGCGGGAGTCTGTGCAATACCTACAAGTTATATGGTGGTAAATGTCCCGGGCGTGTGGGGATGGGTGATGATGAATATACTGCCTAAAACACCCTGGTTAAGAAGGCTTTTCAGACCCGGGGAATTCAGATACCTGGTGCTGAGCTCAATATATTGCCGTAAAGGGAGCGAGCATCTTTTACCTGATCTCTTTGAGGCTGTATGTGCCGCCAAAAGATATAATACCGCATTGACCTGGCTTGACGACCACTCTGACCTTTTTGAGTCAATGAGAACAAACAGGAGAATGGGGGTGCTCAACAGGATCTTAAATGCCAGGCCCGGGCTTGTATATGCCTCCTTTTCAGGGATCGAAGGCGAAGCGAAGGAGAAGTTTTATGAATGCCCGGCCTATATTTCGGGATTTGATTTTTCATAACTGAAAAATGGGCTATTGCCGCCATGTATGGGTTTTTAAAGCAGGGTTCTGAAAAAAAACATGCCACACAAACTTCTGTGTGACGCTTTCACGTAACTTCCGTCTGTGTGGCCTGACAGGGAAATGGGGGAAAGAACCGCCTGTCATGTTATTGGGGAAAGAAAAAATTTTGTCTCTGCAGTAATTCGTATTAGCAGAGATAAAGATTGAACAAAAGGTTCCTTCTGCCAAGGAATTTCATCTCCATTGTATGAAGGGGGGTATCTAATGGATGAACGGGCGCAGTTCAGTTCCCCGGATTTTCATATAGTCCATCAAAGGCTTGACCTTATCACGTGATATCTCGCACCGGAATTCCCTCTCGTTTTTCATCAGGACACACTGTTGCTGTTTGCCGTCAATTCGGGCAAGGAAATTGGTATTTACGATGCATGAACGACTGGCCCTGAAATAGTGGGTTGCGTCAAGTTGTTCCTCAATTGTTCCGAGCAAGGATGTCACCGTCTCCATGCGTCCGGAGACATAATGAAAAGTTGAGTAATTTCCGTCCGCTGTGATGAACACGACTTCAGCAGGATTAATGAACACAACTCCTGTTAAGGCACGGTATATCAGCGTTCGGCCGTTCTCATGCAGGGACTGGTTTCGCAGGTCAGGACCATGATCTATTATGGTGGCAAATCGCTGGAGGGTCTTAAGCAACCTCTCGGGATCTACAGGTTTGAGCAGGTAGTCAAAGGCGGCATATTCAAACGCTTTTATTGCATACTCGTCATATGCTGTGGTGAAGACTACAAATGGAAGAGGACTCATTTTATTGCGAAGCTCATTGAGTATATCGAATCCCGAAAGTCCCGGCATGCGTATATCAAGGAAGAGAATTTCCGGATCATGGTCGATAATAAGTTTTACGGCCCTCATTGGATCGGTTGTTGACCCCGTGACAATAGCCATGTCAGTTGCTCCTACCAGTCCTGAAAGGAGGTCTAGAGCCTCATTTTCATCCTCAATTATCACTGCCCTGATTTTTCCATGTCTCATGATCGGCGATATTAATTGTTTACTTTTTTGTATTAAAAAAAAGGTCAAAATTGAATGGCTGAGGCAAAAATATTCTGACCTCTGTTCCCGCAGGCACATTATCTTCATAAAGATCGGTAAAAGAAAATGTGATCTTTTCACTGTTTCCGCGGTTCATTGTTTCAATAAGGCGGCTAATATTTTTCACCCCCAGGCCTCCTCCCGTGGTCTGCAACACTGATGCTGCCTTGCGCCCTATTCCATTGTCGCGGATAAGAATCCCCAGACCGTTTATCGACTTGTTGATGTATATGTTTACCCTGCCTTCTCCCTGCTTATTCTCGAGTCCATGTTTCACTGCATTTTCCACGAAAGACTGGATTATCATTTTTGGCACAGGAGTCACTCTGTCAACCTCGTCATCGATTTTTATTTCGAAATGGAACCTGTTTCCGAACCTGAGTTTTTGAAGTTCGCAGTAACGGGTTACAAACTCAATCTCCTCCGACAGTGGCTTAAGCAGTACGGAGCTGTCAGTAAGCACTGACCGCAGCAGGTCCGACAGTTTAATAAAGTAGTTATATGCATTTTCCTTTTCCCCCTTCATTATCAGCGATCCCACAGAAGTGACGGCATTAAATGTAAAATGCGGGTCAAACTGTCTGATGACCGAGTTAAGCTGCAGTTTGTAAGACTCTGTCTGCACGTGCGCGGCCTCAACCCTTTTCTCCTCGATCCTTCGTCTTGCCTGAAAAGTAATAAAGACGATTATGGAAATGGCAAGCAGGGCAAGGAGGATCCTTACTCCCAGGGTCTGAAAGAAGGTAGGGACAACATTTATGATGATCGTTTCAGGACTCTGGTTTTTTACCCCGTCACCGTTGTAAGAGTGTAGTTCAAAAGTATATTGGCCAGGCGGCAGGTCGTTGAATGATACAGACCTTTCGTGGGTTTTTGGAGACCATTTTTCATCCAGCCCCGAAAGCCGGTACTGAAAAGTGACCTCCTCGGGGTCTTTCATGGAAATACCAGTATAGGTAATTCTTAAACCGGTTCTATTACCACGCATCGTCACCCGGTTGTCGCGTTCATAGTAGAGAACACTGTCAAGCACCGGCACCCAGG
>DATKUS010000159.1:0-27369 GCA_035530535.1 Bacteroidales bacterium | reverse complement strand
TCAAGGTTCATGTTGCTCTGCGGGTGTTCTGAAGAAACAGTTAAAGTGATACTGTCAGTTCCAGGAGCCACATTTTCAAAACCATATCTGTCTCCTATCCGCGCCCATATCACCAGACTTCCCTTTCCGGTGGTAAAGGAGCTTTCTCCCTTGTCGTTGCTTATAAGCGAAGCTATCGGGTATAGTTCTGCATAATTATAAAGCAGAAAATCTACTTTTGCTCCGGCCAAAGGAAGACCATCTTCATCCACAACCGAGACCTTCAGCTCTTTTGTTTCGGCATATTTGCCAAGGACATTTATTTCAGAATAAAGATGTTCCCGTTTCACCAGGGTCTCATCACCGTTATACCTCCCAAATGCTTTGGTGTTCGTCAGCATGGCCCTTGTGGCCGGAACAGTAAACCATCCCCGGTCAAGAACGGGTTCAGGTTCGCAGGCGCCCATATAGTACCAGGTCCCATCAATCCAAACCTCCACCCATGCATGGTTATCATCACTGTGTGCCCATCGCGGGGTGTAAACCTGGCGGGCCGGAAGGCCGGCAGTCCTTAAGGCAGACACTGTAAAGGTTGATTCCTCCCCGCAGCGACCCCTGGCGGAGAGTATTGTTGCCATCGGGGCTGATGTGCGGATATCAGCAGGCTCATAAGCCACCTTTTCGTGACACCAGTGGTTGATCTCCAGAGCTGCATCTTTGGCATCAAGTCCGGTTATCCTCTTCTTCAACTCATCATAGTAAACCAGCCTGAAAGAGTCAAGATTTTCATTGTTAACCCTTTGCGGCAGAACAAAATGAAGGAAGAGATCATAGGGAACTTTAGTGCCCCATGTCATTTCCTCCCTTGTCCTCAATGCTGCTTTAACATTTGCAATCAGGAATTCCGGCTCATAAAAGGCAAGGTCACTGAGAGGCATATAGGCAAGCAAAAACTGCATTGCCTCCCGCTGGCTGGTTTTCCCGACTGCATCCGCGAAACTGAAGAGATTGCTTCGCCGTTCACCGTACCGGTCACTTCTGAGCTGATAATCCTTAAGAACCTCTTCTCTATAAGATCTCTCTTTAATCAGGTGATTGCTGCTGCAGGAGATCAAACCTGCTGCCAGCAAAATTGTCTGCAACAGAGATACCTTTATCATTAATACTTATTTCAGGTAAGAGCCGCAACTGCTCCTTATTACCAGTTCAGGGGTCAGATTCACCTGGCGCTTGTATTTGCCCTTTCCCTGGTTTTTTATTTCAGACCACATTATATTGGCAACCTTAAGCGACATTCCTGCCAGAGGTCTTTTAAGTCTGGTGACAGGCGTTTTAAGAAGGTCAAAACCGATCCCGTCCTCCATTGAGACAATGGCCACATCGTTAGGTACTCTTATATTTTTAGTCTGCAGTGCCGTTAATAAAGGAAAGACCATTTCAGGGTTTATGGCAATAATAGCATCAGTGCGATGAGGAGGTCTAAGAAAATTTTCGACCTGCCCCAGGTCAAAACTGTCTCCGCCTTTCGGGATACGGGCAACCGTAAACTGCACATCGGCAAATTCTTTAGTTTTTTTGGTAGCAGCTTTGAGTTCATCAAGCATCTCTTTGTCAGAGTCGGCAGATCCCTCTCCTGAAATTATCAGCAGATTTTTAAATCCGAGGCCCATGAGGTGCTCAGTCATAATGCCGGCGCCTGCAAGTTTATCTGAGCAGACTGTATTCAGCCTTACTCTTTTGATGTGCTTCTCGAGAAGCACCACAGGATACTCATCACGGTTGAGAGACCTTACTATATGGTCATCTGCGGCATCACCCACCAGTATCATTCCGCTAAAGAATTTTTTAAGTGAAAGTGTCAGGCGGCTGAAACGCATATCATCAGGATCTCTTGTAAAGACTGAGAAACCCAGACCAATGCTGGCAAAGGCCTTTTGCAGATAAGGAGTGATCTCGTAAATAAAAGGATCGCTCATTGAAGGAACGATCATACCGATTATTCCAGGTTTCTCTTCAATGGCTGCAGTTTCCCCCTTTGCGGCAACCTCATTGAAATAACCCATTTGTCTCGCAACAGCAATGACTCTTTCCTGAGTTTCCTTTTTAATACCGTGCTGATCGGCTTTGTTGTTAAGCACCAGTGATACAAGTGTTCCTGAAAGACCCAGCCTGGCTGCTATGTCTTTGTTCTTTAATTTCTTCCCCATTATTTTAAAATTTAGTTAGCTAATTTAGCCAAAAGTGTTTACGAAAAACATGTTTGACAATTATTTTTGAACATTTTTATTAAAATAAAAGGACGCCCGGAAGCAGCCTTTTATTAGATTTATTTTTTCGCAGGCTTGTAGCCTTTTTGTTTAGCTGCAGCCTCCAGTCGCGCCTGCCAGGTCGATTTCTTTACAGGCTTCTTCCTGTTATCCTCAATCTTTTTCATCAGGGCCTTTTCATTAACAAACCTCTTGGAAATTTCTGTCTGAGCAATTGAGATAACGTTTGCCAGGAAGTAATAATAGGTAAGTCCCGCTGAGAAGTTGTTAAGGATAAGCATGAACATTACCGGCATCATATACATCATTGACTTCATCCCCGGCATCTGTTCAGTTCCCCCTGACGGGTTAGTTATCTTGGTGGAAATGATGGTAGACACTGTCATCAGAAGTGTAAACAGGCTGACGTGGTCTCCGTACATGGGTATTGTGAACGGCAGGTTCAGTATAGAGTCGTAAGTTGAAAGGTCATGTGCCCACAGGAATGGCTGCTGCCTCAGTTCTATAGATGTGGGGAAAAAGCGGAACATGGCAAACAATATGGGCATCTGCAGGAGCATGGGAAGGCAGCCACCCATTGGGCTTACTCCCGCTTTCTTGTAAAGTTCCATGGTAGCCTGCTGCTTTTTCATCGCATCTTCCTTTTTCGGGAATTTTTTTGCCAGTTCATCTACCTGCGGTTTCATGATCCGCATCTTAGCCTGGGAAAGGAACGACTTGTGTGTCAGGGGAGAAAGGACAAGTTTGATCAGCAGTGTAAGTATGAGGATAATGAGGCCGTAACTTACAATGAAGTTATCAAGAAAATTGAAAATCGGAATTATCACATACTGGTTAATCCATCTGATTATATTTTTCCCGAGGTATACAAGATCCTCAAGTCCCATACCGTATTTTTTGAGACTGGTGAAACTATTGGGGCCAAAATAGAGTTTCATTTTTACTCCCGGTGTCTCACCCTGTATTATTGGAACCCCGATTTCCGATTCAAAGTATCTCAGGTATTTTGATGTCGGATCTGTCTTTGTGGAGCTAACTGTTGCATTAAGAAAGAAATCGTCGGCAATCAGCACGGTGGAGAAGAACTGATCCTTATAAGCTATCCAGTCAAGCTTAAGAAGGTTCGCAGTTTCCGTTCCCTTTTTCTGTCTAAACGAGAGGTCTTCTGCTGTCTCCTGGTATACTTTATATTTGAGCCCGGTATAAGTGTCTTCATTCTGCCGGCCTTTTTCCTGTTGCGGCACGTACATTTTCCAGTCAAACGCCAGTGATGATGTGTTGGGCGGGATAATAGAACCCATTGAGACAAGCTTTGTCTCAAAGTCAGCCATATACTCATCAGGATAAAGTGTATAGATAAAATCGATGGAGGCTCCGTTATCTGCTATAAGGCGCATCTTGAGGCTCTGCTGTTTGTCTGTTACAACTATTGGCTCATCTGCATTCTCAGCCTCGAAATACAGGTCGTTGGTTCGTATGGCCTTATTATCCGAAGTAAAGAAATTGTATCCGAATACTGTTGAGTCGCCATTAAATAGAATTACGGGCAGTGAATCGTGGGTTTGATAGTCCTTTAGAACAGCAGAATAGATCCTTCCACCTTTAGAAGAAACCGTCAGCTTCACCTTGCTGTTCTCAATTGTGTAGAATTTGTTTTCGCCTGTGACTTTGCCTGAGAAGAGCCCGTAGGCACCTATATCAGGTACCGGCATGGTCAGAGCTTTCATAACGGTTGTATCTGCAATGGCCGAGTCAGGCTTTACAGTCTGGATCTGGGTATTAAGTCCCAGTTTGCCATTCAGTTCCGTAAGTCTGGCAATTGATTTCTGATCCTTTGGTCTGTAACCCAGAGCAGTAATATATGAGTCTCTGGCTTTACTGTAATTACCGGCAGCATAAAGTGAGTCTGCAGTGGCAACCTCCCTGTTAAAAATCTTACCGGTTTTCTGGTTGTTATAAATACTGAACCCGAAGAAGATCGCGAAGATCAGAACGAGTCCTGTGATTGTGTTCTTGTCCATTAGCTATTTTGAAAAGTCATTATTTAATATTTATACATGCTTTAACGAATCCTACGAAAAGTGGATGAGGTCTGAGTACAGTACTGCTGTATTCAGGATGAAACTGGACCCCAATAAACCATCGAAGTGAAGGTATTTCAACGATTTCTACGAGCCCTGATTGCGGGTTTATCCCAGTGGCTATCATACCGGCATTCCTGAAATCGATGAGATACTTATTATTGAATTCATATCTGTGCCTGTGACGCTCAGCTATTTCTTCCTTTTTATAGAGTTTAAATGATTCTGATCCGTGGAGCAACTCGCATTTATAACTTCCGAGGCGCATTGTGCCACCTTTCTCTGTAACGCTCTTTTGCTCCTCCATGAGGTCGATGACAGGGTATTTTGACTTAGGATTTATTTCTGTAGAGTGAGCTCCCTCAAACATAAGCACATTGCGGGCAAACTCCACAACAGCGCACTGCATTCCAAGGCAAATACCAAAAAATGGGATGTCATTGGTGCGGGCATACCTGGCAGTCAGTATTTTGCCCTCAATGCCCCTGGAACCAAATCCCGGTGCAACAAGAAGACCGTCAAATCCTTTAAGCATATCAACATAGTTGGACTCATCAATCTCCTCGGAATGAACATATATAAGCTCAACCGCAGTTTCGTTTGCCGATCCGGCATGAATGAATGATTCAGAAATTGATTTATATGCATCAGCCAGTTCAACATATTTGCCTACCAGGGCTATCCTGACCATGTGTAAAGGGTTTTTAAGTTTATGAAGAAACTCATTCCATTCGTCCAGCATTGGATCGTGTCCCGGAGGAAGTCCCAGCTTACGCAGAACAGTGGTGTCAAGCATTTCCAGCTGCATCCTGATGGGCACCTCGTATATTGTTGACACATCTATGGATTCCACAACGGCAGATACTTCAACGTTGCAGAAAAGAGCCACTTTTTTCCTGAGGTCTTCGGTCAGACTTTTTTCTGTCCTGAGCACCAACACGTCAGGCTGTATTCCCTCCTCAAGCAGCATCTTCACAGAATGCTGCGTGGGTTTTGTCTTAAGCTCACCCGATGAGGAAAGGAAAGGCACCAGGGTAAGGTGAATCACAATACAGTTCTGCGGACCCAGTTCCCATCGCATCTGACGCACTGATTCAATGTAGGGTAGCGATTCGATATCGCCAACAGTGCCTCCTATCTCGGTGATAACAATGTCAAATTTACCTCCTGAACCTACAATTTTAATCCTTCTTTTGATCTCATCAGTAATGTGAGGAATGACCTGTACTGTTTTTCCAAGATAGTCGCCCTTGCGCTCCTTATTAATTACTGACTCATAAATCCTGCCCGTGGTTATGTTGTTGGCCTGTGACGTCGGGACATTGAGAAAGCGTTCGTAATGACCCAGGTCAAGGTCTGTCTCAGCACCGTCATTTGTCACGTAACACTCACCATGTTCATAAGGGTTAAGTGTCCCCGGGTCAATGTTAATGTAAGGATCCAGCTTCTGAATGGTGACAGAATAGCCGCGCGCCTGAAGCAGTTTTGCCAGAGATGACGAAATGATTCCTTTTCCGAGCGATGAAGTAACACCGCCAGTCACAAAAACATACTTTACTTCAGCCACAACAATGCAAATTTGAATTGATTGATTTTGAAACGAAAATATTATTCTTCAAGCATTGATTTGTCAATCAGCTTTACTTTTTCTTCCAGTATCTTGATATTTCTTTTTGCATCGGCTATCTTCTCCTCCACCTCTTTGATCATGTTATCGGCATTGGTTGATTTGGCAAAGAAGCCAATATTGTTTTCCCATAGCACGATATCGCTTTCCAGTTGTTTGATCTTGCTGAAGAATTTCTCCCTCTCATTCCTGAACTTATGGGCAGCCCTGGGGTCTGATTTTGCACTTTCAACCCGTGTTCTGTATTTAAGGATGTTTTTATCCTCATCGTTTAGTTGGAGCTTATCAAACTGTTTGTTGAGAGCATCCTTGTACATATGTGAAACCTCCTCCTTCTTATTGAAGGGAACATAGCCGATTTCAGTCCATTTTTTCTGTATTTCCTTGAGCATCTCAAATCCAGCTTTCATATCTTCACCCGGATCAAATGATTCAAGTTGAGCAATAAGGGCCAGCTTGGTAGCCAGGTTATCCTCGTAGGAAGTATCTCTTCCGGCAAAATATTCTGACTTATGAGTAAAGAAAGTGTCACAGGCCTTTCGGAATCTCTTCCATATCTTTTCCGAGTATTTTTTCGGAACAGGACCTGTTTCCTTCCACTCCTTCTGCAGCTTAATAAGGATATCAGATGTCTCTTTCCAATCAGTGCTTTCCTGGAGAGCTTCAGCCTTCAGGCACAGTTCAGTCTTGACCTGCATGTTTTTAACCTGTACCTCTTTACTCTCAGCAAAAAAGGCACGTTTCTTTTCGAAGAAGGTGTCACATGCAGCCCTGAACCTCAGGTAAATCTTATTATTATACTTTTTGGGAGCGAAACCTAAAGTACGCCACAGTTTCTGACACTCGAGAATTGCATCTGACTTCTCTCTGAAATCCGCAAATGTCAGGATCTCGCTTTTGGCAATCTCTTCAGCTTTCTCACACAGAGCATTTTTGGCATCAAGGTTTGTCTTCTGTTCGTCTTTCTGCTTTTCAAAATATTCATGATGTCTCTTGTTTACCTTCGAGGTAGCCTCGCGGAAACGTTCCCAGACATCATTTTTATATTCATGCGGCACAGGACCTATCTCGCGCCACTGATTATGGAAATCCTGCAGAAACTTGAACGCATTGATAGCATTCGGTTCCATCAACAACTCTTCAGCCTTTTCACACAGGGAGATCTTGGCTTCGAGATTTTTTTTCAGGTCAAGATCCTTTAGCTCGCGGTTTATTTTTATATAATCATAAAAGATCTCAACACTGTGGTGGTAACTCTCCCACAGAT
Organism: Bacteroidales bacterium; assembly: GCA_035530535.1. GTDB lineage: Bacteria > Bacteroidota > Bacteroidia > Bacteroidales > VadinHA17 > SR-FBR-E99. The sequence continues at coordinate 20,148 of DATKUS010000159.1, read as the reverse complement.
CTTTAAGAGCCAACTGCGGAACCATCCCTGTGGAGTGCCATTCATTCTGGAGGTTCCTGAATTCCTGGAAGGTCTTGTTTATTGCTTCTTCCCTGTTAACAAGTTCCTTGATCTTTTCAATGATCTCATGCTTCCTCTTCAGGTTTTCCTGCTTCTCACTTTCCTGGATCTTATTGAAATCATTCTTTTTTGTCCGATATGTTTCAAGAACTATTTTAATCTGGTTCTCGAGCTCATCATATTCAGGTTTATATTCGTCAATATTGCCTCCCTCCTTGGCAAAGTTGAGCCGTTTCTCATTAAATTCTGCCTTTGTCTTCTTATAAAACAGTTCTTTGATCCTGTTGACATCATCATATATCTCTGCAGTCGGCCTGTTCTCAACTATCAGCACCAGGGTCTCAACAAGTTCTTTTCTTGAACTCCCCGAATAATCCACAAGCGGCAGAACTATTTCGTCATAGTTAACAGGCTCTTCTTCCACCAAAGCCTCGGTAGTTTCTTCTACTACATTTTCGGCAGACTCTTCTGCAACAGTCTCTGAAGCCTCTTCTGCAACGGTCTCCAACACTTCATTCACGACAGTCTCAGTAGCCTCTTCTGCAACGGTTTCAGCAGCATCTTCTGCTGCTATCTCTGAAACTTCATCAACGATAATCACAGCGGGCTCTTCCTCTACAGTCTCTGGAGCGTCATCAATAACAGTCCCCGCCGTTTCTTCCTCATCAATATCATCAGGCTTTTCGTCCGTTGCTTCCTCATCGGCGACCGGAGCATCTGTATTTTCAGCCTGTGCGACAGTTTCTACCGGATCATTTTCACCGGTTTCATTGTTAGTTTCTTCTCCTGCAGATTCAGATGCTTTGTCTTCAGCATCGAATTGTTCATCATGAACAGAGTTTACCGGATTTTTGGTAATCATCTTTAATCCTTTTAGATCAGTGCGTTAAATAAGTGAGGCTTCCTAACAGTTCCCCATTTTTCAAACCACGAAAATAATGGATTATTGGTAAAAGTCAAACCATTAGATCATTTAAATGACAATACCCCTTGGGCGGAAGCACAATTAGTTTAATTTTGAGAAATCATTTCATATTAAATCAAGATGGAAAAGAAAGACATCCTGCTCCTTGTTCTAATGTTTGTTCTCACAGGCATCAGCTTATATATGAGATACGTAAAAAAGAAAAAAACAGGTATGGCAGGAGAAAAAATGAGCACGAACAAAAAAAGTGGTCTTTCCGGTCAGCCTGACGACTATGAGCCTTATTCCGGCAAATAGACCCGGATATGAAAATTCTTACTGACCCAGCTCAAGCTGATCTTTAATGAGTCTGTAATAGGTACCTTTCCTATCAACAAGCTGTTCATGGGTACCTGATTCAGTCACAGAACCTTTTTCAAGAACCAGTATCTTATCGGCGTTCCGAACCGTACTAAGCCGGTGCGCTACAATTATGACTGTTTTCCCCCTGAAAAATGAAGCCAGGTTTTCGACAATCAGTCTCTCATTTGATGCATCAAGTGAGCTGGTAGCTTCGTCAAGAAGCACAATCTGCGGCTCTTTATAAACCACCCTGGCTATAAGGATGCGCTGTCTCTGTCCCTGGCTCAGGCCATGTCCCCCCGGACCTATTTTCGTCTTCAGCCCCAGAGGCAGGGCCCCGATAATATCTGACAGGTTTGAAAGCGTAATTGCACGGTGCAGCCTTTCAGGATCAGGTTCTTCTTCGCCGGGAGCAATATTTGACTTAATGGTGTCGGGGAAGATATATCCCTCCTGCATCACAACCCCGACAGATTTTCGCAGAGATGAAACCTTAATACCTTTGATCTTAATATTACCAATTGATATTTCCCCTGACGATGGCTCATAGAATCCCATCATCAGTTTTAGAAGAGTTGTCTTGCCAGATCCACTCTCACCGACAATGGCAGTGACCTTTCCAGGCGTTACAGTTACATTCAGGTCATGAATAACATAAGGGGATCCGGGTCCTTCATACCTGAATGCCAGGTTGCTGATCCTTATCGTATTATCATCAGGCATAGGGCTCTGCTTTGCAGCGTCTCCGGCATCCTCAGGCTCCATGGCATGAACCTCAGCGAGGCGCTCAAGGCTTATTCTGGCATCCTGAGTGGCTCTGAGGAAGTTAATGATCTGCGAGACAGGCCCGTACAACTGACCTATAATGAACTGTACTGCAAGCATCATGCCCAGAGTCATGGTTCCGTTTATCACCGAAGTGGCAGAAACAACTGTTATCAGAATATTGGTTGATTCGTGAATAAGAGTTCCCCCGGCAGCCTGGAACTGAAATAGTTTAAGTCCCCTGACCCTCGTTCGGTGAAGGTCAAGCTGCAATTTCTCCCATTCATTCCTGTTGCTCTGTTCATTGCCGGCAAGCTTTATTTCCTGCATGCCGTTGACAATATTTATCATCTTGTTACCGGCGTCAGCCATCTGCCTGAACCTGATATTGTCAAGTATCTCCCTTGAGGGCATAAACAGGCTTACATAAAGAAGATAAAGTATTGTCCCGGCAAGGAATATCAGCAGGACAGGGATACTGTAAAATCCGAGCACTGCACCAAAGACCACAAGATTGAAGAACGAAAAAAGGATTGCCAGGCTTGAGGATGTGAGGTAACTTTCAATCCGGTTATTATCGTCTATTCTTTGAAGAATATCTCCGTTCAGCCTGGTATCAAAATATGCAATTGGCAGAGCCATAAGCTTTTTGAGGAAATCAGAGACAATAGTGATATTGAGTTTTGTGCCCAGATGCAACAGCATCCATCCGCGCACAAATTCAACAATCAGCCGTCCGGCTATCAGGGCCAGTTGTCCCAACAGAATAAGGTAGATAAGCTTCAGGTCCTGATTTGCTATGCCTCTATCTATAATTGCCTGCGTAAGAAAAGGAAAGGCGAGTTGGATAAGACTGCCTGCCACCAGGCCAAGCAACAGCAATGCAATCTTATTTCTATGAGGCTTCAGGTAAGGAAAAAGGAATTGGAGTCCCCTACCCGGTCTGGGGTCATCTTTGATATCTCTGAATTTTTCTCCGGGTTCCAGAAATAGTGCCATACCAGAAGGCAGGTCTCCACTACTGTCAGAAGACCAGCCCCGGAGAAATTCATCCGTTGTAAGACTATGCCGTCCCAGGGCCGGATCTGAGACCCAGACTCTTCCCTTGTCTATCTTATTTACTACAATAAAATGGTTCTGCTGCCAGTGCACGATGCAAGGCAGGGGAGCCTGATCAGAGAGTTTTGAAAAGGGTATCTTCACTCCCAGCACATTGAATCCCAGACTTTCCGCGGCTGTTTTAAGACCAAGGAACGATACACCTTCCCGGGTTATCCAGGCTTTGTTCCTGATTGTCTCAAGTGAAAGATACTTACCGTGCCATTGAGCGATCATGCTGATACAGGCAGGACCACAATCCATCGCATCGTATTGTCTCACAAAAGGAAATGGCATAAGTAACCTGTCAGAATGGTTTGGCAGCGTAAATATATCCATATTTTGCAGACTGTTTTCCTGTAGAGCTCATAAAAAGAGAAGAGAGGCAGGAGGTGTCAATGGGCTGCGGAAATGCTATATTTGCCAATTATACAATTTGCTTGGGCTTATTCAAGAAGTACTCGGACAGCGACATCATTGATGGCATCAGGAGGCAGGATAATAAGATACTGAACTACCTCTATGACGGCTATTATGATATGTTGAGAGATCATCTTAAAAAAAACAGCGGTTCAGATGACGATGTTTACGATGTCCTTCAGGAATCAGTAGTGGTTCTTTACAAGCAGGTCACGGAAGGCGATTTTACCCTGACTTCAGACCTTAAAGGCTACTTTTTCGGCATTGCCAGAAACATATGGAACACTCAACTTCGATATAAATCGAGAGTTTCCCCACTGGAATCAGATATTTCTGATGAAGGAGATCTGGCCGATGCAAACAAAGTAATTCTTGAGCGGATAGTCTCGAGATCATTTGCCTTGCTCCAGGAGGACTGTCAGATGGTAATGAATCTATTTATCGATGGTTACAGTTATGAAGAGATTGCCCGAAAAATGGGAATGAAAAGCGAAGCCTATGCCCGTCGTAAAAAATACCTGTGCAAGGAGGCCCTGATGCAGATAATAAAGACAGACCCCGAGTATCAGGACCTTGGTTCCCTGTAAACGAGAAGCGTAAGAATGGTTGCAGCGAGGAGAAGGACGATAAATGCCGAGTAAAGTCTTATCCTGTTGAAATACAATGCAGAATCATCACCGTAGATAACAAGGGTAGCCCAATAATAAGGATGTGACCTTGCCTGATCCGCATCTCTTAGAAAGTTGAGACGGGCTCTTCTCAGGGCTGCACTTTTAGATTGTCCTTTTTTGATGTTATTATAAAAAGTCTTGACGACTGCTGACCCTGAATAGTCCTCGACCTCCCACATTGACATTACAACTGATCTGCTTCCTGCAAAAAGGAAGCCCCTGGCAAGACTTAAAATCCCTTCACCGGTCATAAGTATGCCGGAACCTGTATTGCATGAACTCAGGACCACCATCATGGCATCGAGAGGAATACTGTAGACCTCATATGTATTCAGTAATCCGTCCTCAGCACCCTCCCGGGCCCTGGTGAAGACCATTTTTGAATAAGCAGGACGCTCATCATCAATGAGCGTATGCATTGCAAGGTGAATAATGTCATAGCCTGAAGCATTCTTTTTATATGCCTCCTCCGTTGCCGATCCTTTGACAAAAGCCACGCCTCCGCACTGCTTAACAGCGTCCTGGGCCTCCCCTACAGCATAGGGTAATGCTGATATCCTTCCCCGCAGATTCGGATAGAGCATCAACAGGGTATCTTCGATTTCCATTCCCTCATACGAGGGGGCAAAAGCAACAAGGTCATTGGAAAGCCTTCTGCTTCGTTTTAAAGTCTCAGAAGAAAGGGTGACAGAATATATATATGAGAACCTGTACTTTTTTAAAGCAAACGGGGCATCACGATAAAGGAGTTCATCACTGCTGAATCCTGATGTAATGAAAGTCTCAAACGGCAGATATGAGAGTATGTTATCAGGTGATATGACAATCTTATTGCCTCTAAGATAAGGTACTGCAGGTTCAAGAAGGTCTTTGTAAAGCTCATATGCCAGATCCATATATTCATTAAACGGTTGACGTACAGAGGTTTTTTCAGGAAGGGTAGTAAGTATCTCTTTGAAACGGATCAACCGCCTGTAAAACAAAGAGTCAACCTCACGGGTTATCACCTCCGTGTGATGCTTGTTTACCACGAAGTTGAACAGCTTATCCTGTGTAAGGACATAACTCAGTAGGTTAGCTTCCTTTCCGATGACTCTTTTGACCTTATCAAGAGGTGTTATTTCATTTTTAAATTTAAGCTGATAATAGGCCGGATACCTTTTTTCGAAGATGTTGATCAGCGAATCCCGTGACCTGAGGAGGTCGAAAGTGATTTTCTCCCATGTCACTATTTTCTGGGAATCAGGCTGAATCCTGTCTTTTTCGTTATTTATAAATTCCCTGTAAAGCCCGATACGCTGTTGGATTTCATTATCAAGGAGAGACAGGTCATCAGGAATTGAAAATCGAGTTGCATTAACCTCACGGATGGAAGCAAGAAAACCAGCAACTTTACTTCTCTCTGAGTACTCAAATGCGCTCTTAAGGAGCTCCGGGTCATGGTTATTCTTATATAAAGAACAGTAATTTTCTATTATTCCCGTATAGTATTCACGGGCATAAGCGCTCAGGAAGTTACGACTTTCTTCCTCGCTCATTCCCAGCCTGAGGCTGCCATAGAGTGATATCAGAACCTTACCGGTTTCTATTGCCTGAATGATATAGCCATTGTTCCCTGTCTCACCGGCAAGAATATTCAATGCCCTGTATTTAAGTGAGAGTGCTATAAGAGTATTCTGTGAAGATTCTGAATCATTGAATTCACTGGCTGTTGGGCCTTCAGGATCAATCAATCCATCTGTTGCACCGAGTATTCCGTCCAGAATTTCCAGTGCTTCCAGATTCTCACCCTCATTAACTAATGTCATTGCATAGTCGGTAAGAATAGATTCCTTGACAGATGTATCCCAGGGATGAGATTCGAAATAGGAGAAACACTCCCTGTAGATCTCAAGCGCTCTGTCGCTTTTTCCTGTGGCTTTGTGAATAAATGATGCCTGGGAGGCAAGCATCAGATAATATTCCCTGCTTTCCTTGCCGAAAACCTCACTGACCATCTTCAGCCCCTTCTGCAGAACCTTTTCGCCTTCTTCAGTACGACCGTATTCAGCCAGAAATTCTGCATAGTTTATGAACAGCAGATAGTTGTCTGACAGATTATTTTTATTTATCTGATCCAATCCTTTCAGAATGAAATTTTCAGCTTCTGAAGGCTGGTTTAGATATTTGTAGAGCAGTGAAGTAGTATTAAGCATCAGTTGTTTTGACTCACTGGGATTCCTGTCAAGGTCATACAGCCTTAATGCTTCCCTGGAATAAACAAGTGCTTTAGTGTATTCTGAATTTCGCAGCAGGCTCAGGCTTATCACCTGGTACAGGTCAGCAGTTGTGGATACAATCACTTTGCCAGGATAAAGATGTGAAATGTTAAGTCCTGCTTCTGCTGCCGCTATTGCCCTCCTTGAGTCTTTAAGTTCAAGGTAAATACTTGACATGTTCAGGTAATTTGAAGCAAGTGATGAAGAATCCTCGCCTGCAGCTTCTCTTCTTAATTTCATTGACTGCTTCCCTATGTCAAGTGCCTGTAAATAATCTCCAACCTTAAACTGGCAGACAGCCATATTACTGAGGCATGAAGCATAACGCCGGTCATATACACCTATTGTTTCCCTTAGTTTTGCGGATAGTGATAATCGTTCAAGAGCCAGGCGGTATCTGCCTTTATTGTACATTGTCACTCCTGCCAGGAAGTGAGCGTCAGAAAGGAGCAGTGTGTCACTGATTTTATTCCCGGCAAATATTTCATCTATCTCTTCGACCATCTGCACTTCCAGGTCCGGATCAGCATTATTTTCCAGGGCAACCTGAAGCTCATCAGTAACTTCCCTTAACCTGTTAATGGGATCCTGATCCTGAAAATCAGCACCATATACACCTGCAGAGAGGAATGCAATTAAAGCGACAAGACAATAAATATGAAGTAAACACCTCATCAGCAGGGTTCTTCTTTCTTCCCGCATGCAAAAATATAAAAACAAATCCATAATTGTGTGACAGGGAAAATAATTCATTTTGTAGCCATTGATTATCAGGCACTTGTGATTTATTTTAAAAATAGTTCATTTTTTCGTGTCACAAATCAGAGATTTCTGACATGTACGGTATAAAGTGATATTAAAAACCCTGAATAAAAATTTAAAAATTAAGATTATGAAAACCCTGGAACTTGTAAATTTTGCTGAATTTGTTCTTTCAAATGAAGAAATGATTAATGTACGCGGTGGAAATGGTGTTGCTGATTTACCTCCTAATGATCCGACACGTCCCCCGGTTATTATTGAATTATAATTACGTCAGGCAGTAACTAGAACTGTCATTTTAAAAATATTGTTTTAAGAGTCTGCTGCCTTCGGGCAGGTCCTCTGGTTATATTAAGCAAACATGAGCTCATGTTGGCAGATATATCAGGAGTAACAGATAAGAGTTATATAAGTTGCTGTAATACAGCTAATTGAGATTCAACGACTAAAAATTGAAGAAAAGCAATACATATATATAGTATGAAGACAATCAACATCAATGACACCATTGAGAATTATCTCAACGGGTCAGCAGGCAAGGCCGAGGAGACATGGTTGCTTGGCGAAATGCATGATAATAAGGATCTTGCAAGAGAGGTGGAACTCAGGTATCGTACCAACCAGATACTGGCTGACAGGAGCGTTCTTCAGCTCAGGGGCAAGCTCACCGCCATTGAAATGAAGAGACGTTCATCCGGTACAGTTCGCAGGACGGCAATAAAGGTCTCAAAATATGCGGCTGCCATTGCAGTCATCGCATTAATATCTGCTGCACTCTACTTCCCTCTGAGGCACAGTTCCAATAACCAGCTTTACCAGAAATACTATACCCAATATGTTTCACCGGGGTCTGTACGTTCAGTGAGTGCTGTAAATAACACCCTTATGATCAATGCCCTTGAATCATACCAGGCACACGATTATGAAAAGGCTATAGTATATCTGGAACAAGTACTGAGCACAGAGCAGAACAACATGGAATCAGTTTTCATGCACGGGATAGCAAATATGGAAATCAAAAACTATCCTGTGGCAAGCGGTTCATTCACCAGGGTTCTGCAACAGAATGACAACCTTTACCTGGAGGACGCTGCATGGTATCTTGGTCTCTGCTATATGATGAATGGGGAGACAGACAAGGCAGTCAGGCAGTTTGACCTTATTTCCGAATCAAAGAGCAGATATAATAAAGACGCCAGAAAGCTGGCAAAGAAGCTAAATTAAGGGCTAACCTTATAGAGTAAAACTATGTTCGAAATTCTACGGAGTATCTATAAAGATGTTAGTCTAACCACTGTAACAGGGCATAACAAAAGCAATCCGATGTTAAAAAAACCTGACATATTAGCAGGAGTATCACATGAGGTACGGACACAGATGAATGCTATTGTTGCTTTCTCTTACCTGATGAACAACCGTAGATTCAGTGATACTGAAAAGCATGAGTTCTCAGAACAGATAATTATGTCCTGTGAACAGTTGATTGGACTTTTTGAAAACTTCCTTGATTCAGCTGCTCTTGAAACTGGAAACACCAGGGAGGATCTGAAAGTTTGTGATGCAGGAAAGGCATTCGAAACCCTCACCTCAGAATTCAGGGTTTTTATGAGGAAAAGGGGGAAGGATAATGTCATCCTGATACAGGAAGATGATCTTCCTGACAAACTGATGCTCCGTATGGACATTTCAAGGATCAGCAGGATCATTCATAACCTTTTCAGGAACGCACTTGACCATACTTTTTCAGGGTTTATAAAGTTGGGGTGCTTATACAGAGATGGTAAAATCACTTATTACATTAAAGATTCTGGCCAGGGTTTATCCTCAAGCAGAGAACTGCTGCTTTCCGATAGTCCTGAGATCCATTATTCCGACAGTCAGGATACCTATTCCGCAATGAATTTAATCCTGGCCAGAAATTTAATAACGGTTTTGGATGGCTCCATCAGGGTTGAAGCCAACGAAGCCGGAGGAACGTCGGTCTTTATATCTTTTCCGGTCAAGGAGAATATAGGGTTAAAGATTCTTTCTGACTCTGAAACCGGTACCCGAATAGCAATCTGAATATTCGGAATCTGTAGCTGTCTGGCTATTGTCTGAGAAAGGGGCCCCATAGCCCCTTTCTTAGTTTGTACCTTCTGAGAGGATCGTAATCTCAGTCCGCCTGTTAAGCCTCTTTCCTGCCGGTGTTTCATTGTCGGAGACAGGTTTTGACTCGCCATATCCATGTGAAAAGATCCGGTCAGAACTTATTCCTCTTTTGACCAGGTACTCTTTAACTGAAAGAGCCCTGCGTTCTGAAAGAACCTGGTTGTGTTCCTCAGTACCGTCAGAGTCAGTATGACCCCCAACTTCCACAACTACTAAACTGTTTACCGTAAGAAATTCAAGCAGGTTTTCGAGTTCAGGGGTTGATGATTCAAGAAGCTTCCAGGAGTCAGTATCATAGAAAACATTATACATTCTCATGAACTCACCCTTTCTGATTTTATTCAGCCAGATAGTCTTTCGGTACGGTTCTGCAGATGTATACCCTTCTTCAAAGTCAAAGTTCTCCGAATAAATCATAAACCCGTCGGCAGCCACATTTAGTCCGTAGCTACATCCGGAAGGAAGGCAGACAAAAAAATCGCCCTTATTATCAGTCTGTGAAGCCACTACAACAGTTTTATTTGTAAGGTCGGTAAGTTCAAACCCAGCCTTCAGGGGCTTCCCGCTGCTTTTGTCAATAACGGTTCCTTTCAGGTATGACACCGGTTCAGGACGCACATCTTCAGGCAGGTTAATAAAAAATATGTCCTTCCCTTTAGACTTATCTCTCACTGATGAAAAGAAAGCCCTGGTCCCTGAAGACTCAATTACAAGTCCTGTCTCATCTGAAGGGGTATTAACTGAAGGGCCAAGATTCACAGGTGTTGACCAGGTTGAGTCTGGATTAAGTGTGGTTGAATAGATATCAAATCCTCCGAACGACTCTCTTCCGTTTGATGAAAAATAGAGGGTTTTGCCGTTAAAATATATGAATGGTGAAAATTCATCACCAGAAGTATTAACTGTCTTTCCCGGGTTTACGGGATTATTCCATTTCCCGTTGGTTTTTCCTACAGAGTACCAGATATCCATCCCTCCCATTCCTCCTGGTCTGTTGCTGACAAAAAAGAGCATTCGCCCGTTGGCATTTATAGAAGGCTGTGATTCCCAGTAAGGGCTGTTGACGGGTGAGCCAACGTTTACGCCCGGCGACCATCTTTTGCCGTCGAATACTGAATAATAGATATCGCACCTGCCATGACCGTCATTTCTGTCGCAGGCGGTAAAATACATTGAGCGGCCGTCGGAAGCGATTGACTGGGCCCCTTCATTGCCGGCAGTGTTGAGAGGAGATCCTGCATTTCTTGCTGTACCCCAGTGGCCTTCACTCCAGCGGCTTATATAAAAATCCTCCTGTCTGTCACGGCCATATCCGCCTGCGCGCTTAACCTCACGGGTAAAAATCAGTTCAGAGCCATCACCCGTGACAGACGGCCAATATTCATCGAGCCCTGTGTTCACCGAATCGCCAACACTCTGAGGATCATTGTGAAACAGGTTGCCGCGGTAAGAGAGCGCAAAAATACAGTTTGAAATAAGGCTTTCAGCATCTGCACGCAATTTTGATGATGTTTTTGGCTGTTTGAGGTATGCCTCCAGATGAGCCTTCGAAGAAAGATATCTTGCGGTACGCATTTCAGCCCGGCCAAGACTGTAAAGTGCCGATATAAAATAAAGGGAGTCAAGGGCAATAGCATTGCGGTAATAGTTAACCGCCTTCTCCCAGTCGCCGGTGTCACTGTAGAACTGACCCAGCAAAAGATGTGCTTCATAGAATCCCCTGTCTTCATCAACAGCCTCAAGAAGATTTCTTTCAGCCCGATCATGATAAAGCATATCATAATCTCTCTTCCCGAGGTCATAAAATTTAAGTGCTCTGTTTGACCTGGTGTGCAGATCCTGTCCTTTGATGTAAGGCAGCCATAACAGAGTGATGAGGGATAGTATTATAATGCTTTTCAGCTTCATTTACGGGATGTGCATAAATTTATGAGCCTGGAGGGATACAGCCCACCGGGTGTTCTTCTTTACATATTCTGCTATAACTCCAATCATCTTTTCATAACGACTCCATTCAGGCTGAAGGAGCAGGCGGCATTGCGGGCCAACCTTCAGACTGTATGCTTCTGCATCTTCAAAATCAGTGCCATCTTCAATAATAACCTTAAGTTCATCTGCTTTCAGCCAAATTTCTGACAGAGGAGACATTCCTTTCTTTGGTGAGAGGGTGATCCAGTCCCAGGTGCCGGTAAGAGGATATGCACCTGACGTTTCAATGAAGGTCTCTATCCCATGTCTGCGGAGTGATCCGCACAGCATGCTGAGATCCCACATGAGGGGTTCTCCCCCGGTTACAACAACTGAATCGGCACCGCAAAGCAGAACATGTTCAGTTATCTTCTCCACTTCAACCAGCGGATGCAGATCAGCATTCCATGCGTACTTCGTATCACACCAGCTGCAGCCTATATCGCATCCGCTCACCCTGATAAAATAGGCTGCTCTTCCGGTATTGCATCCTTCGCCCTGGATGGAATAGAATTCTTCAACAATAGGCAGCTTTGAGCCATCATTAATATATGAGTCTCCTGACATCCTTATTTTTTCTTCAGTGAGAGCAGGTTGACGAAATCATCAAATAGTTCAGTGTTCTGCTGTACCCCGGCAAAAGCTCCTGCTCCCGGTCCATAAGCAAAAACAGGAACCATCACGGCCGTATGACCTTTGGTTGAGAAAGATCCGGCAACTTCCTTATCCTGAATATTTCCGACTGTTAGTGTTAGCCCTCCAGTTTCGTGGTCAGCGGTTACAACTATAAGGGTATTTCCTGATTTCTTTGCGAACTCATAAGCCACCTTCACCGCCCTGTCCATATCCAGTGTCTCATTAACTATACCCTCAAGGTTGTTGTCATGGCCGGCCCAGTCAATCTGGGAGCCTTCCACCATCAGAATAAAACCATTCGGATTCCCTGAAAGCACTTCTATGGCTTTTGAAGTTGCTGCTGCCAGAAACCCGGTATCCCTGCCTGCGGCAATGGAGGGCATGGCAACGTCCGCCATCAGGCCGGCAAGTTTGTCTGAGGTTGAATTCCTGAGATCTTCCATATTATAAACCACATCATATCCCTTTTTTTTCAGGTCAACGGTTAGGTCAGCAGAGTCCTTGCGATTTGCAAAATGGACCTTTCCTCCGCCGATAAATACATCAGCAGTACCTGTTAGGAAATCACCGGCAATATCAAAGTAATCTGATCTTGCGCCCTCATGGGCAATGAAACCCGCAGGTGTTGCATGTGTGATCTGAGAGGTGGAGATAACACCCGCTGACATCCCTTTAGATTTGGCCATCTCCATGACCGTTGTAAGTTCTGTCCCATCAGGGGAGGAAGCAATCATGCCGTTATTTGTCCTTTCCCCTGTTGCCATGGCAGTGGCAGCGGCGGCAGAATCAGTGATATAACTGTTGGCTGAACTGGTGATGCTGAAACCGGTCACCGGAAAAGCCGGAAAAGTCATGGTAAAGCCCGAGCGGGTCATTGCGGCATAGACATGATCAACACCCATTCCATCTCCTATAAATATTATCAGGTTTAGAGGCTTGTCCTTCTCCTTTTTTTCAGCTGTGAATGAAACCAGAATAACAGTGAAAATCGTAAATATTATAAACTTTTTCATATGAAATTTAAATATTCAGGAGTAGCGGTTATTTATCATTAAATAGAAGTTTCGTTTCACGGGTTTGTGCCTCGGAAACCCATTTTTCGGGAATTATCTTCCAGGATGAGAGTGACGAAGGGTCTATTTCTCCTTTCTCCCTGATCCATTCAGTCATATAAAACCTGAGGTCACGGCTGGTGGCAGTAATGATCCTTGAGTCCAGTTTTGAGTGGGTTATTCCGGCAGCATCAAAATGGCCGCCTCCCCCGTTTGCCCTGTAAGAATTTACGGCAACAGAGTATGAGGAATCATCGGAGAACACGGCACCGCCTGTAAGCGATGAAATTGACACCCTGTTACCTTCAGGTTTGGTGGCATCGACAATATAATTTATACCCATCGCAGAATCAAAGTTGTATGAAGCATTTCTCATACGGACCATGCCGTTGTAAAGCTGCGGCTCATTATTCTCACCGGTTCTGTATTTCAGAAGATAATCATCCTTGCTCTCCATTGTATTCAGCCATAACCCATATGAATGTTCCAGGTATTTATCGACTTCCCTGCCTGTCATTTTCACCTCATACAGGAAGTTTTCAAACCTGTACAGCCTGAACATATCCCTTATAAGGATATCTCCTTTGCTGATATGCTCATCAAAAGAGAGAGGCGCAGCGAATGAGATATCAGCTCCCGTTATATCAAGCTGGATCTGATGTATAAGGTCAACAAAAGCTGAAGGGCCGAAATAGGCATCACGGGTGGTAATTGAAACAGATGACCTGCCGATGACCTCTGAGGTATATTGTTTGAGTGTCTCTTCAACGCTGTTGTACCGTTTATTATATGCAGGCGATTCCGGCAAATTGTCCATAGGGATGAGTTCTCCCGTTATAGTTTTTTCGACTCTTCCGTCAGATGTTTCCGGGAAGGAAACTTTTGCATGCATCAGAACTGAAGCACGGCTGCCCCCGTCAAGTATCAATACGGAAGAGCCTTCCTTATTAATTATTGTTTTGTTTTCCTGGTTGTGATCATGTCCGCACATGACAATGTCAAATCCGGGTACATTAACGGCCACGGCCAGTGAGCTGTTTTCACCGTTTTCAATATCGTCTTCTCTTCCGAATCCTGAATGGAATAATCCTATTATTATGTCAGGATTCTCTTCCTTCATAACAGGCATCCATTTCCTGGCAGTTTCAATCATCCCTTCAAATCTCATTCCCTCATAAAGGGACTCAGGCAACCAGTTTGGCACTGAGGGTGTGATAAGGCCAAAGACAATTATCTTCAGGTCCTTTTTTCTGATTACCGTGTACGGCTCAAAATATGGCTTCCCGGTCTTAATATCAACGGCGTTGGCAGCCAGCATCGGAAACTTGTATTCACTTATTACCCTGTTATAAACATTGTGACCTGTTTCTATGTCATGGTTTCCGGCTGTGGCGGCATCATACCCGAGATAATTAAGTATATCGGCAACGATATGCGTTTTTGAAGTATCAACAAAATTATAGTAATAAGCCAGGGGGTCTCCCTGGAGAATGTCACCGTTGTCAAGCAGGACAATGTTTTTGTTGCCCGTGGATTCAACCAGCGAAGCCACATTTGACAGGGAACGGTCTGTTGCTGTCCCTTCAGTGTTGTCGAATGGCAGGAGCATTCCATGCAGGTCTGTCGTCCCATAGATATCTATCTGTCGACCTGTGGTACAGGACGCAAGAGTAAGAGCGAGAACTATAAGGAATAAAGAAAACGAGTATTTCATTTGTGCCATTTTTACAGTTTTCAAATATAATCATATAAAAACAACACGCAGTGTCACTCAACTGCTGTGAAGCATTGCCTCTCTTTTTTTTTTATTTTTGTAACAAGATGAAAATATATACAGGTCTTGATATTGTAAGCAGGCAGATGCCACGCGGCCTTAAAGGAAGGAAGGCGGGACTGCTGTGCCATGCATCCAGCATCACCGCGGGCTTCAAACATATGACCGAGGTCTTCGGTCCGGACAGCGGTTGTACCATCGGAGCCCTTTTCGGTCCGCAGCACGGAATCTTCGGGCAGACACAGGATAACATGATCGAATGGGAAGGATCACTGCATCCGCTGCTGGGTGTGCCGGTGTACAGCCTTTATGGTGAACACCGTAAACCTTCCCCTCACATGCTTGAAGGTCTTGACGCACTTGTGGTGGACCTTCAGGATGTCGGTGCCCGTCTTTACACCTACATCTGGACCGTCAAACTATGCATGGAGGCCTGCGCTGAGGCTGGAATACCGGTTTATATCCTTGACAGACCTAACCCGATTGGCCGCCTGAAGACTGACGGTCCGGTACTGAAAAAAGAATTCTTCACCTTTGTCGGCGGTGCTGAGATACCCATGTGTCACAGGATGACCATCGGTGAAATGTCCCTGTGGATAAAAGAGAAATACATACCCAACAGTGACCTGAGAGTCATTGCGATGGAGGGATGGACCCGAAATTCTCTCTTTCGCGAAACAGGACTGCCATGGGTGTTGCCCTCACCCAACATGCCGACTCCGGAGACAGCTATTGTCTATCCGGGAATGGTCCTGGCTGAAGCGCTTAACCTTTCAGAGGGCCGGGGTACTGTGATACCGTTCGAACAGACAGGGGCCCCATTTATCAACGGTGAAAATCTGCTCGCGGAGCTAAGGAGAAGAAAGCTGCCAGGTTGCGCATTCCGGATTCATGATTTCATCCCCACCTTTAATAAGTATTCAGGGAAGTACTGTAGGGGACTCCAGATCCATGTGACTGATGCATATGTTTACAGACCGGTAGCCACAGCACTGCATCTGTTTGACGCGGTCATTAAAACCACCCCCGCAGGAAGCCTTGCCTTCAATCCTCCGCCATATGAATATGAGTACCGGCTGATGCCCTTTGACATTCTTTCTGGCGACAGTCAGATGCGCGAAGTGCTTCTCGGTGGTGCTTCGCTAAATGATGAAATTTCACGATGGGATGACGAGATCACCATCTTCATAAAAGCATTCGCGGAAATGGCAATTTATAAAGAATAGAATGATCACCACCTCAACATTAATAGCTCTTTCGGTCATTATTTTTTTCGCCAGCATAGTAAGGGGTTTAACGGGATTCGGACTGGCCCTCGTAGCCGTTCCCCTGATCCAGTTTTTTATGCCTGTCATTGACACTGCCGTTTTCATTGCAATTGTGAACTTCTTTTTTTCAATTTTGTATTACCGACGCTCAAGAGAAGTAATTAAAAAACAGCCACTTGGTTCAATGGCTCTCTTCACCGGTATAGGTGTAGCAGTAGGAACCCTTATATTAAAATTTATTTATCCTGCGTATATTCAGCTTACATGGGGTATCCTGATTATTTTCATCGTATTATTCCTGGCAAAGGGAATGAGTTTCAATATAAAATCAGAAAAATCAGCTCTGACATTATCGGGTATTTTCGGTGGAATTCTAGCCGGATCAACAGGCATTACAGGACCACCTGTGGCTATCATACTATCATCAATCAGAACCCCGAAGGAGAAATTTAATGCAATAATATCTCTCTTCATACTCTTTGCCGTCACGTATGCCCTGTTATTTTATCTGTTGACAGGGCTAATCAGAAAAGAGACTGTAATACTTGCCCTTTGCTCCGTACCTGCATTACTGGCCGGATTATATACAGGTACCCGCCTTGTAGAACACATCAGCCAGAAATGGTTCACAAATATTGTTTACGCCATTTTGATAATTATGGGAATAATAACAATACTCAAGGGTCTGAAGGGATTATTTCCTGCTCTTTTCTGAAGCTTTTCTCTCAAGAAGTTTGAGCAGGTCACTGTACTTCTCAGCGCCGTCGCCATTCTTCACACTCAACCGGCTGAGGACAAGAGCTTTCTCAGGATCTGTATCCGAAATTATCACGGCAAGGTTATAAGCTGCTACCGGGTTATCGGGGTTAATGACAAGAGTTTTTTCAAAGTATTTCTCTGCTTCATCAATCCTGCCTGTCTCTCCATAAAGAAGTGCAATATTAAGATTTGCAGCTTCCATCATGCTGTCAGACTGAAGTGCTTTCAGAAATGATACCTCGGCCATTTCTGTCTCCCCCATCTGTGAATATTCAAACCCGGCATTTACATGGGCTTCTTTGGCTCCCGGATAAATTGTTACTGCCATGTTGTAAGAGGCTGTTGCATTTACGGGATCACCCAGTCCGGCGTAAAAGTTGCCGAGATTATACCATGATCCCCACTGATCCTTACGGGTTACCATTGACTGTGCATAAGCTCTCATAGCCCTGAAAACAACTGAGGTGTCACTCTTTGAGATCAAATCTGCAGGCATTCTGCTAAGTGCATAACCGGCATTGAGCCTTACAAGAGCCACGCTGTCACCTGCGAGACCAATCAGGGTTTTCATTGTCTCCTTATCTTGCGGGTAAGTCAATGCATGGGCAGATGCGGCTCTTACCACCGGTGAGCGATGACCGGAGGCTCTGATAATTGCCCCGTGCAACATGTTTGAATTGTAAATATCAGCAAGTCTGATAAATGCAGCTGCGAAGAGGGCATTGAATTTATTATTAACTATCCCTTCGGAAATAACAGAGGCATTTTGCCAGTCGTTGGCACGGGCTTCTTTCATCAGCCTGCCCGGAATCAGGATATCATCCTGATAGTCTCCTCTCTCCTTAATAACTATCCCGTTTGCCCATCGTGGTGATTTGTCGATGTGACAGATGTTGCAGGCATTTGGTGATCCGAATTCAAGAGTAGCGGCCGGTGCCGGAGGCCTGAATGAGTGGTCGCTGCGGTCCATCCTTGCAAAGGTGGTCTTCGGCATGTGACAGGCAACGCATTTGCCTCCGGCACTGGCAGGGTCATGCCTGGTATGTGGTCTAGGATCACGCACCCTGGATTCATGACATGGCATGCATGCATCATTTGGATTTTCCCTGAATTTATACCTGCCGCTGGATGTGTGACAGCTGACACAGTTCAGATCGCTGCTTTCTTTACAGGCATTCATCTCCCACGAGCTGAATGTATAATTCTCACCCAGATCGCGTCCGTCAGGGTAGAAATCCGGATCCTCAGGGGTGACCAGGTCAAAGGCGTCATAAAAATTATCACCCGGGGAAAATGAAGCTGCAATGGGAATCATCTTCGCATGGCATGAGCCGCATGTTGAGTTATGCTGATCAGCGGTGAATTTCTTTACGCTTATTATCTTAATATCGGACACTGGTTCAAGGCTGTCCGCTGCGGCAAAGGTCCTGATATGCTCTCCGGCAGGACCGTGACATGTTTCGCAGTTAATGCCTGGCTCACGCCATTCAGACCGGTATGTCATATCCACGGGGTCATAATTGGTGGTGAGCTGGCTGACATGACAACTATAGCATGAAGTATTGAACGTAAAAGGATAGCTTTTCCAGTCGAGAGCAGCATCTGTAGCCTCTTCAAAATGTCTTACTCCGCTGCCCGGATTATTATACCATTCAGAGGTTTTCAGGTCATATGCCAGCGGCAGTACCTGCAATCTGCCACCATCCAGTGATGCCAGGAAATAGTACACGTACTTCCCTCCCATAACATGAATAGCCCTGTAGAAGGTCGAATCACCATCATCTCTGTATTCGATGATGTAAAGCGAATCGCCCCGGGCCACAGGTAAATAAAAAAGGTCACCCACCCGTATCTTACTGCCGGGGGCGATCTTGTTTTTCGTCAGAAACTCTCCGTTGACAGGCTGCATTGCAAGTCCGTGATGCGAACCGTCCCAAAGACTGTAGAACTTTTCATGACAGGGCCTGCAGCTTTGCGACCCTGTATATTCATTGACTCTTTCCGGCACATCGCGCGTTTTAAACCAAATGACCGCAGTAATGATGAGCGAGGCCATAACAATGGGTAACAGGTACTTCAGAATTTTGCCGGTATTCACTCTTATATGGGATTAAAAATTCAGGTCGAAAAATCGGGCAGGATTATAAATCGCTATTAACAAAAATAGTATATTTCAGACATTAATCTCTTCTAAAACAAGGATTGGGAAGTGAGTAAAATATTATTTTCTGACACCTACAGCACCATTGTATCCGAAGGGCAAGGGCTATACAAGGACCGTGGCAGCAGATTTATTTCGCTGGCCATTCCTATCGCCGGTCAGGAAGAGATTAAGCAAAGACTTGAGGATCTGAGGAAAGAATACCATGATGCCAGGCACCACTGTTATGCCTGGGTGCTTGGACCCGACAGGCAGACATGGCGTGCCAATGACGACGGTGAACCCTCAGGCACAGCCGGCAGGCCTATTCTTGGGCAGATCAATAGCAGGGAGCTGACTGACATACTGATTGTGGTGATAAGGTATTTCGGGGGGACCCTTCTCGGGGTCAGCGGCCTGATAAATGCATACCGGTCTGCTGCTGAAGATGCAATTGCAAATGCTCAGATAATTGAAAAAACGGTAATGCAGACCTTTGTTATAAGTTTCCCTTACCTTTCCATGAATGACGTGATGAAGGTTCTTAAAGAAGAAGGTTGCAGCCAGAGTGCCCACAGTTATGGAAACGAATGTTCAATTGAGATCTCGATGAAATACTCTGCAGCTGAAAGGATAACAGAAAGACTTCAGAAGGTAGATGGACTGACAGCCAGGTGGCTGAAAACAGGATGAATATTTTACTTTTCAATACTTTTTAACAGACATACAAAATGAACTTTTCTTGTAATAACTTTGCATTATCCAGGTTAACAAACACATATATTAATGAAAACCAGAAGCTTAGTATCAATCGATGATCTCTCTACAGGGGAAATCCTAAAGATCCTGAAGCTTGCTGCAGAGTTTGAAAAGAATCCGGTTCAGGATATTCTGCACGGCAAGGTGGTAGCTACACTTTTTTTCGAACCCTCAACCCGTACCAGGCTTAGTTTTGAGAGCGCTGTGAACAAGCTTGGTGGCAAGATATTAGGTTTCACCGATTCTTCTACTTCAAGTGTGACCAAGGGTGAGACATTAAATGACACCATACGTACAGTAAATAACTATGTTGACCTCATTGTGATGCGGCATCCCATTG
>DATKUS010000158.1:0-2965 GCA_035530535.1 Bacteroidales bacterium | reverse complement strand
CCGATTGCAAAACCTTAGGTTCTGTAATAGATGCCATGAGCAATCAAACCTCCTATTCCCATCGCAAGCCCATAGTCGTTATCGATGCAGGCATAGCCACCGATGGCAACATCGCCATGCTCAAAAACAAGGGTTACAATTACATGTGCGTATCACGCTCATCGCTAAAAGAATATCATGCCGACACCACTGCAACGCCAGTGGAAATAAAAGATAAAAAAGACCAGCCGATAGAACTGCTAAAAGTTAAAACCTGCGGTGACAATGATCAATACCTTTGGGTGCGCAGCCAGGCAAAAGCATTGAAAGAAAAAAGCATGAACGGCTTGCTTTCGCAAAGGTTCGAAGAAGGCATACAAAGCATACAGGAAGGCATTGCCAAAAAGGGAGGCACAAAAAAACTCAATAAAGTTTACGAACGGATAGGACGGCTAAAACAGAAGTACCCATCGGTGCACAATTATTATGACATAACCATTGTAGACAATGGCAATGGTACCGCAACAAATATAAGCTGTCGGCACAAAACAGGCGAAAACCCCGACAAACAAGCCGGGATTTACTTTTTACGTACCTCTTTGAAAGAAAACGACGAAAAAACACTTTGGTCTATCTATAACATTATCAGAGAGATAGAGTACACTTTTCGAGTCCTGAAATCCGACCTTGACCTGCGCCCCATTTACCATAAAACAGATAATGCCGCCATGGCACACCTGCATTTAGGAATGTTGGCATATTGGTTAGTGGCAACCATACGCTACCAGCTGAAACAGCAAGGGACAAACTCCGACTGGCGCGAAATAGTGCGGACAATGAACACCCAAAAATGTGTAACCACAAGTCTGGTCAATATAAAGGATGAAACCATTTCTATACGTCAATGTACCGAACCTACAAAAGAAGTGAAGATGGTTTATGATTTTTTAAAATACAAATATGCCCCTTTTGTAAGAAAAAAATCCGTAGTCCCCCCTGCCGAAATAATCAAAAACATAAATGCTCATTATCAGAATATTACGGATGGATAGCTGCAATGTGGGTTAATGCTTCAGCCTCATCAGCTTCAATTAATTGAGAATCCCTCAAGAGCTTTAACCAGAAAATAGTCTCACGACATTCTTTATAGGCGATGCCATTTTTAGCAAGAAAATCTTTCTCGGACTGCCCTCCTATTGCCTCCTCTATATTTGCAGCAATAGATGTCCCACTTTTCAGGATCTGACGCGAAAGCTAAAATTCTTTCTTATTCTCTTTGAGTGAAAGATATAACCTGACAATCTTCAGCGCCAGAGCGTAGCTCTTATCAATCACCACATTTTCCTTCATTATGAATTATGTAATTCTTAATTCTTAATTCCCTAGTCGATTCTTCCCGGATATACCTTCAGCGCCTCCGCCAGTGTCTCCATGGCATCACGCAGGTCATCGATCTTCAGGACGTATGCCATCCTCACCTCGTTCTTGCCTGCGCCGGGAGTGAAGTAAAAACCCGTGGCCGGGGCCAGCATCACCGTACGGTTCTTATAGGTGAAATCCTCCAGCAGCCACTGGGCAAACCTGTCGGAGTCATCAATGGGAAGCTTCACAACGGTATAAAAGGCTCCTTTGGGCTTGGGACAGTAAACGCCCGGCATCCTGTTAAGTGCCTCAACCATGAAGTCGCGGCGTGCAATATATTCATTATAGACACCTTCAAAGTACTCTTTAGGTGTCTCAAGGGCGGCCTCGGCAACTATCTGTCCCAGTTCAGGCGGGCATAAACGCGCCTGCCCGAACTTCAGGGCTGCAGTCAGCACAGCTTTATTATGTGTTATGAGTGCTCCGATGCGTACACCACACATGCTGTAACGCTTTGAGACAGAGTCGAGCATAATGACATTATTTTCAATGCCTTCCAGGTTCATCGCAGAGAAGTGGTTCTCGCCGCCGTAGCAGAACTCGCGGTACACCTCATCGGAAAAGAGGAAGAGGTCATGTTTTTTCACTATGTCGCGCAGTTGCAACAGCTCTGCGTGAGAATAGAGATAACCCGTAGGGTTATTGGGGTTACAGATAAGTATGCCTCTCGTTTTAGGAGTGATCTTTTTTTCTATCTCCTCAATGGGAGGAAGAGCGAAATCGTTCTCCACATAAGATCTTACCGGCACCACAGTCACTCCGGCGGTGGTGGCGAAACCATTGTAGTTGGCATAGAACGGCTCGGGGGTGATGACCTCTTCGCCGGGATTGAGACAGACCAGAAATGCAAAGAGCACTGCTTCTGAACCTCCCGTGGTGACAATTATTTCAGTGTGATCAATATTGATGTCCATCTTCCTGTAACTTTCGGCAAGCTTACGGCGGTAGGACTCATTCCCTGCTGAATGAGTATATTCGATGACCTTCAGGTCAATACGGCGGAGCGCATCAAGGGCAATCTCCGGAGTTGGTATGTCAGGCTGCCCTATATTAAGATGGTACACTTTTCTTCCTTTGCGTTTTGCCTCTTCGGCAAACGGGACGAGTTTCCTTATCGGTGATGCGGGTATGTTTTTACCCCTGGCTGAAATATCCGGCATGATAATATTTGTTGGTGGACCTTATTACAGGTTATGCAAAAGTATTCAAATTCAATTTACACGGAAATGATTTTAAGCATAACTCCGGTGCTCTGTTTCTAAATGGCTGTAAAATATTAATTTTGTCACCTTATTACATTTCAGATGATGGATATACCTTCAAAATATGAACCCGCTGGAGCTGAGAAGAAATGGTACAGCTACTGGATGGAAAAAGGCTTTTTTCACAGCACCCCCGATGAGCGCAAGCCCTATACCATAGTTATTCCCCCGCCAAATGTCACAGGTGTGCTTCACATGGGACACATGCTCAACAATACTACGCAGGATGTGCTTATCAGGCGTGCCCGTATGATGGGCTTCAACGCATGCTGGGTGCCCGGAACGGACCATGCCAGCATTGC
>DATKUS010000157.1:0-35279 GCA_035530535.1 Bacteroidales bacterium | reverse complement strand
GCTAAATAACCTTCGCTATAAAGTGACATATTGAATGATTCGAACATATCATTTACAAAGTCAATTTCTTCCCATAAATTGTTGATACTTTCAATTCCCACAAAAATGGTGGTTGGCAAAAAAGCATGTGTTTGGCAGCGTCGGGAAGCTTGCAGGGATGGGCTGCCAAACACATGCTTGTGCGTTGGGGATCATGGTGTTTTTCGTTGACGTTGAGCGCCTTAATCATCACAGCTCAATATTGAATTGGGAAATTCTGAAAGAACAAAAAATTATTAAACGAAGGAAGTATGTCACGCATGTGCAATTTAAAAAAAGTCTGATTGTAAAGATGGACGGGAAAAAGAGAATTTCTGTTATCACATGGAATTGAATTGTAAGTTTCACCGGGATGAAACAAACGGAGCTTATTAAAAAAAAGATATTTATGTCAGTGATTATGAAGGCGAGAAATTAATACTTGTGGCACTAAACCTTTCTTAATGGTTGCGTCTACAGCCTGCCATGCCTCTTACAATAATAAATTTTTTATGGATGAGTTTGTTCCAGGGATAGGAAAATCGAATATAACCTCTATATTTATGGACCAAAAAAAATAGAAAGTGATTATAATAACCTGATAATCTGAATTATAATGAAAATTAATGGAATAAGAATATTTGCAGCGCTTCTGGCCATCTCTGCTATAATTGGTACGAACCTTAATGCACAGGGAAGGAATGATGTGATTACGGTTTATAATGAAGGGGCAAAGGCAATACAAACCGATCTTCAAGCTGCTATTGGGGCATTTGAAAAAGTAATTACCCTGTCTGACCAGGTTGGAGAGGATGCAGCTGACCTCAGGGGAAAAGCTATAAAGGTTTTGCCGGGATTGTATTATAAGCTTGCCGCTAATACCTATAATGAAAAGAAACCCGCACCGGAAATCATAAAGGCAGCCAAAACAGCCTCGGCTGTTGCAGAAAAATATGGAAATGCAACAAATGAGGAAAATGCCGGGAAAATCCTGGTGCAGGGTTATAATGCCATGGCTGCCGAATTTTTTGCCCGCAATGATTATGAAAATGCCCTAGTGGCATTTGATAGCCTTTTGTCAATCAACCCAGATTATCTTAGTGCAATATATAACAAGGCTTTAATATACATCAGGCAGGACAGTGCCGGAGCTTTTGAAGGGACAATTGATCTATATCTTGAGAAACTGAATAGTGCCAATGATGAAGAAAAGACCCAAAAGGCATCTACCATGGCCCTTGAATATTTTCGTTCTGCAGGGTCAAAAGCCATCCAGGCAAATAAGCTTGATGATGCTCTTGTTTTGCTGAATAAAGCTGCAAAATACGGCGACGACAAGGATCTTTTCTACTTCTTTGCTGATGTGTTTAACAAGCAGGGAAATTTCGACAGCGGGGCAGAATATTCACAAAAAGGCCTTGGCCTTGAAACGGGTGATGCTGAAGCCAAGGCGAAATTTTACTATCAACTTGCCGTAGCACAGGTAGGGAAAGGACAAACCACAGAAGCATGCGAGTCATTCAAAAATGCCTTGTACGGGGCGTTTGCAGAGGCATCAAAAGCACAGAGAACAAACCTGAAATGTGAATAGGCTTTAAGTATGTAAGATTAAGAGCCCCGGGTCAGGTCTTAGCCGGTTAGCCATAAAAACTGAACAAAATATCTGTTTCAAGTTGAAAAACCATACAGGATAAAGGAAATACAAAATTTTCCTCATATTTGCAGGAACAATGTCAGAATTATCTTTTAATTCCTGCCGGAGCAGTTTCGGCAGAAAAAATTAATGATGAAGAAGAATGAATTCCTGACGATTCCAAATCTGATTACTTCTTACAGGGTGATTGCATTTCCGGCAATCCTTTATTTAGCACTTTCAGGAAATGAAAAATTGTTTACCATTTTTATTGTAATCAATTTCCTGACTGATGTGATCGATGGTTTCATCGCCAGGAGGTTTAAAATGGAGACCGAGATCGGGGCAAAGCTCGACTCCTTTGCTGATAACCTGACTTACCTGCTGGCATTTATAGGTATTTATACTTTTAAACTTAATGACTTTATACCGCACATTATCAGTTTCCTGATTTTCATTGGTCTTCTGGTACTTACCATTGTCGTTTCTCTGATCAAATTTGGGAAATTCCCTAGTTTTCATCTCTATATGACCAAGATCGGTGGATATATCCAGGGTTCCTTCTTTATTTGCCTCTTCACAATAGGCTTTATTACACCGTTTTATTACCTTGTGATTATCTGGGGGATCCTGGGTGCCATAGAACATTTGGCCATTCAAATGCTAATACCCGAAATGCGTTCAAATATTAAGGGGCTTTATTGGGTGCTTAAAGAGAAAAAAACTGATCTGAAAAACCAATTATGATCTTTCACTCTGCATTTGATAATAGTTATCTATGGTTACCCCTGATTGGCTTTTTAGTGGGAATGATAGGCACCTTGATTGGAGGAGGAGGTGGGTTTTTCTTTATTCCAGTTCTTACACTGCTTTTTAATGTGCCGGCTCAGATTGCCTTAACCACTTCGCTTGCCGCTACTCTTCCTATCTGTATTATTGGCTCAATTGTGCACTATCGTAATGGCAATATCGATATCCGCGTGGGCTCGGTGTTCGCAATAGCCGGCATTTTTGGAGCTCTCGCCGGAGCAACACTTACAAGCCTCATTTCTCCTGGACATCTGAAAATCAGCTGGGGAATTTATGCCATTTTGATGGCTGCAAATATGATTATCAGTAACTGGATAAAAAAGAGAAATAAAGCTAATGGGATAGAAAAACCGGGGATTTCAAAATTTGAAAAAATAGCCAAAAGCTCATTTTTTGGTTTTCTGGCAGGGGTTATTACCGCGACCTTTGGAACCAGCGGGGCAACGCCGGTGCAGGCAGGGCTATTTACAATGCGCATGCCTGTAAAGGTGGTCATCGGAACTACACTACTGGTGGTTATGGTAAACACTGCTTCTGCTCTGGGAGCGCATTTTCTGGTGGGAGACATGGACCTTACGCTGGTTTATTTCATTACCGCCGGGACAATAGTAGGGGCTCTATTGGGACCAAAACTGCTTGATAGGGTAAAATTGGACCGTGTGGAAGGCCCTATTCGCCAGTGGTACGCACTGGGCATGATTGCCTTTGGAATCTTAATGATTATCAGCTGAATTAAGTAATATCTGGCTTATGAAATCTGCAGAATTGACATGGATGATTTACATTTTTATCCTTGTTTACTTCCTGCTGGGAAGTATTGGCATTTATTTTATCAACAGGAGAAAGGACCCGCAGGATGCACGTAAAAGCTGGATAAAACACGTTACTTACTTTTTAATCATCAATATACTTTTCTTCAGTATTTTTATTAATCCTGTTGTTTTCCGGCTTGTTACGGTCCTGATCATTTTTGTTGGTTTTTGTGAACTGTTTGTACTTTTCAGGAAATCGGGGTTCAACCATAAAAAAACCTTTATCCAGGCAGTTTGCATACTGGCGATGTTTTCTTGTGGTTTTTACCATTTCAGCGGCATGGATAAAGGGTTGATCCTCTTTACTTTCTTTCTCCTTTCGATTTTTGACGGTTTCAGCCAGGTTACCGGCCAGCTCTGGGGCAGGAGGAAATTATTCCCGAAAGTCAGTCCTGACAAAACAGTTGAAGGCTTTATCGGCGGGGCAATTACTGCTCTATTAAGTGGTTTTTTGTTTAAAGACTTTATCAGCGCCCCCCCGCTATATGCATTATTACTGGCAGCATGGATTGTAGTTTTTGCATTCATTGGCGATTCTGCAAAATCATTTTACAAAAGAAAATACAAGGTGAAAGACTTCAACAACCTGATCCCCGGTAACGGAGGATTCCTCGACAGGTTTGACAGCCTCATTGCAGGTGGTGCTGGGATTGCTCTTTTAAAACTGCTTTTGAATTTCCACCTGGGTTAGTCCGGCTGCCTAAGGTGGACTTATGAGATTAAATTCAGGAAAGGACTCTCCAATCCTTTTTATGTGCAACCCGGAAAAGTTTTCTGTCAGGGTGAACACATACCGGATGACCAACTACTTCCAATGCCGATAAATCATCAATTGAATCGCCATAATAATAGGCTTCGCGGAGGCTGTAATTATTTACCTCACAATATTGCTTGAGCCGTACTCTTTTCTCATCCTCAAAACAGAATTTGTTTTCAGCTGACCCTGTAAAGACTCCATCCACAGCGTCCATCTCTGTACAAATGACTTCGTTTGCGCCAATGTATGAACCTAATGGTCTGCAAATCTGAATAATAACGGAAGAGAGGATAACTATCTCCGCATTATTTCTTTTGTGAAATTCGATTTCAGGGTACATTTCTGGTCGGATTGCACCAACAAGATGCTTATTTACAACATGTTCACACAGCACAGTCATTTCATCAACCGTCACTCCTTTCAGCCATCTTCCCATACCGGAAACAATAAGGGCAGTATCTCTCAGATGCAATTTGTGTAACAAGGAGAGAGATATTGCATTCAACAGATCTGAAGAACTCAATAATCCCATTTTATATGCCTCACGGACTAAAACTGATCCGCTGTTGATGCTCAGAATCGTTTTGTCAAGGTCAAAAAAAGCTACGTAACCTTTATCTTTTGTCTCCAATAAGAAAGTCTGTTTTATTCCTGTCTGGTATTGAAAAAATGATTTCCCTCCGGATTGTAAATAATGTTCAAGGCACCTGGCATTACCCCGACTTCAAAATGTTTCGAAAAAAA
Organism: Bacteroidales bacterium; assembly: GCA_035530535.1. Lineage (GTDB taxonomy): Bacteria > Bacteroidota > Bacteroidia > Bacteroidales > VadinHA17 > SR-FBR-E99. The sequence goes on along the minus strand of DATKUS010000157.1, from coordinate 30,505 downwards.
CAACTCTCCATCCAAATGAAAAGGAACCTCAGCAGGGAATTCCAGAGATAGCTTTTCTGTCTGGTAATAGTTTACTTTCTCATTATTTATATGCGTTCCTTTCGGAACCATGAGCAAAATTTTAAGTCTCTGCGGAAGTGACAATCTCTTTATCGAACAAACATCCAGAAGACCGTCATTTGCAATACCTTTCGGAGTCAGAAAAAAGCCTCCGGCAAATCTTCTGCCGATAGCGATGGTATTAATGAAGCAATCTGTTTCAGTTTTTTTGCCCTCAGAAATAACGGTCATATTTTTCTCTTTGAAAAACAAGAGTGTTTTCAGGATATGCCAGATATATTTGTGTTTTCCGCCACGTTTCACTTTCCCCAGCTCTGTGTAGTTTTCCGCAGCGACCTGGGCATCGAATCCTAGTCCCATGCCATTCAGGAAGATTTTTCCATTACATTGTCCAACATCCATTAGAATAACATTCGCCTTAAAGAACATCTCCCAGTCTTTCTCTTCAAACCGGCCGGGAAAGCCAGTAATCTGGATGAAATCATTTCCTGTTCCCCCGGCTATTAATCCAATAATAACATTTTTCTTAAAAATAAGCGGAGATGCAATTTCATTAATGGTGCCATCACCCCCTACACCTATGATATAGTTATATCCATCTTCAGCATATTGTTTTGATAATGCAGTTGCATGGCCCTGTTTTGTGGTATAAACCAAATCTGCCTCTAAATTATATTTACTGATCATCTCTTTGATCTTGGCGACCAGGCTGAGCGCAAAGCCGTTACCGGCAATAGGATTAATAATGAAGCCCCATTTTTTATTATGATTCATTTTTGCTTTCGGGTTAATGCTGTTTAAATTGAATAAGCCAAATTTTCAGGTGGATGTAATGATACTAATGAAGACTCTATTATGCCTTTTATAATATTTATTATTTCCGCATCGTTTTTGTCAATCAGGAATTCCCTTGTGAGAGGCTCATGAATGACCACATTGATCCTTGAGCTGAAATTTATATAAAACCTGTTCTTTGGTTTTAACAGAAAAAAACCATTCAGGGTAACCGGTAAGACATTGATTTCCGATCCTCTGAGCACCTGGATAAATCCCCTGTAAAAATCATTTACTTTACCATCCTGTGTTCGTGTACCCTCAGGAAATATGGCTATTGTATGACCTTTCGATTTTTCAATTAACCGGTCAATCATCTCTTTGGTACTTTTAATATTCGCCCTTTTCATGGGAACATAATCTGTCATTTTCAGAATCTGCCGGAAGACCGGAATTTTCATAAGACGGTTATGACCAAACCAGGCCACTCTGGGGAAAAAGGAAATAATTGCCATAATATCAAAAAGGCTCGAGTGATTGGCAATCAGAATATATTTCCCATTCTTTTCTATTTTTTCATGACCCTCTATATGCAATCTTTTACCAATGATAATAAATACTGATCTTGCCCATAAACGCATAATAAATCCTACAGTTCCTCTCATCCTCAAAAAGGCCAACGGAATTAGAATAACAACTACAACTCCGGTAAACAGGTACAGTATAGTAAAAGCAGAAACTGTCAGGAAAGTGTAAACCCTAATTCTCCACATATAATCCTTCTACAATAAATTCATTAATATTATTAAAAAATGAGCCTCGTTTCTCCTTAAAATTAGCTCAATAGTTGTTGGAAATATACGGTTTTTTCTGAAATCTAAATGATTAGGTTGCTAATGTCACAAGTTTTCAGATGTTACTGAATGCGGTGATGGGCATACCTTTAAAGTCTCCGCTGAATCATTTATGAGAATTTAAAGTACCCTTTTGCCTATTAATGAGTAAATTTGGGAGGAGATGAACCTGATTACAACTTTTGGAAGGGTAAATATGAAAAGGCTGTTGTTTCTGCTATTAACGGGTGTCATTGCCTCATGCAGTCCGATGAGGCATTCGTCTTCTCTGCCCGGGGAAGGGGAGTTAATAATAACACGGAAATTCATAGGGGTATTCTCGGATTACCGCCAGACCGGTCCTGAAAACTATGAAGGGCCCAATATTATCTGGCTCAAGACTTCAATGGAAAGCATTTACGGGAAATTGTCAGCGTATGGAAAAAAATGCGAATTCTCTCCGGGAGAACGGCTTTACCTCAGAAGAACATATTATAGTCCCGGTATAGTATCAGGTTACTGGGTGTACACTGTGGAAAACGACTCTTCTATATCCTACAGAGCAACTGATTTTCAACATGATAAAGGGGTTTTGATACGGACCTGGTTTGAATGAAACCCTTAAATTAAAACACTTGACCATATGAGCTACTACAAACCGCTTATGCTTCTTGTTTTGTTTGCTGTTTACGGATGTTCATCACGCCCGGAATATGATGTAATTATCAGAAACGGACAGATATATGACGGTTCCGGATCTCCCTCTTTTAAAGGAGATGTTGGTATTAATGCAGATACCATTGCCGGGGTCGGAGATCTGAAAAAGGCAAAAGGCCGGACAGTTATCGATGCTGAGGGACTGGCTGTCGCCCCCGGGTTCATCAATATGCTCAGCTGGGCTGTAGAGTCGCTTATTGAAGACGGCAGGTCACAGGGTGATATAAGACAGGGAGTAACCCTGGAGGTGCTTGGCGAAGGTGATTCATGGGGGCCCCTGAACGGGAGAATGAAAAGGGATCTCATTGCGGCACAGGGTGATATTAAATACGAAATTGAATGGACCTCCCTGGGCGAATACCTTGATTATCTTGAAAAGAGAGGCGTATCAACCAACATTGCTTCATTTGTAGGCACTTCCACCCTCAGGATACATACTGTGGGGTATGAAAACCGGCCTCCTTCTGCAGCCGAACTGGACTCAATGAAATTACTTGTCCGGCAGGCAATGGAAGAAGGAGCCGTAGGCGTCAGTTCGGCTCTTGAATATGTGCCTGCCAGCTTTGCCTTAACAAATGAACTGATCGAACTGTGCCGTGTGGCAGCAGAATATGACGGTCTTTATATATCCCATATAAGAAACGAGGACGATCAGCTTTATGAAAGTATGGATGAGCTAATCAGGGTGGCAAAGGAAGCAAATATAAGATCTGAGATATATCACTTTAAACAGGTCGGGAAAACAAACTGGGGAAAACTTGACGGTGCAATAGAAAAAATAGATTCGGCAAGAGCCGAAGGTCTCAGTATCACTGCCGACATGTACAACTATACTGCCAGTTCCACCGGATTCGACGTACTTATGCCTGATTGGGTACAGGAGGGCGGTTTTGAGAAGTGGGTTGAACGGCTGAAAGATCCGAAGGTCAGAAAAATTGTAGGTCCGGAGATACTAAAGACCATAATGAGAAAACCGGGGTCGGCCGAAAGGGTTCTTGTTGTTGGATTTAATAATGATTCTCTGAAATATCTACAGGGCAAGACCCTGGCCGAGGTTGCAGAAATGAGGGGCAAATCTCCCGAGGAGACGGTGATGGACCTGGTGATACAGGACAGAAGCCGGATCAGTGTTGTATATTTCTCGATGTCGGAAGATAATGTCAGGAAAGAGATTGCCCTGCCGTGGATGAGTTTTGGTTCTGACGGACAGTCGATGGCCACTGAAGGTGTCTTTCTGAAATCTGCTACCCATCCAAGGGCGTATGGCAATTTTGCCAGGCTACTGGGCAAATATGTGAGAGATGAGAAAGTCATTTCGCTGGAGGAGGCAGTACGCAAGCTCACATCATTGCCAGCATCAAATCTGAAGATAAAGGACCGCGGCGCATTGAAACAGGGATACTATGCTGACCTGGCGATTTTTGATCCCGGGAAAGTACAGGATCACTCAACTTTTGACAATCCTCATCAATACTCCACCGGTATGGTGCATGTATTTGTAAATGGTATACAGGTCTTAAAAGACGGTGACCATACTGGCGCCAAACCCGGAAGGGTCGTCAGGGGACCCGGATGGAAACAGGAATAACAATACCGGCGGCTCGCCGGATTTTAGTCTAATGCATCCGTAATGCCTGTCAGAAATGTCTGCCAGTCAATGGTGCCTTTGGATGAGCAGCCCGTCCTGACAACGACAAGGTCTTTTGACGGAATGATGAATATTCGCTGACCTTCGTAGCCGTCACAATAAAAGAGGTCATCAGGCTGCGAGGGGAATTCCCCTGATTTGTTAAGCCAGAAAAGAGCTCCGTATTCTCCGCCTGAACCCGGTGCCGGAGTGGTTGTGTAAGCAACCCAGTCTTCAGGGAAGATCTGTTCTCCCATCCAGTTGCCATTGTGCAGATAGAGAAGGCCGAAGCGGGCATAGTCACGCATGGTTGCATAGAGATATGACGAACCGACAAAAGTGCCGGAGGCATCCGGCTCCCAGACCACGCTTCGCATACCTGTCTTGTTGAACAAAGCCTTTCGCGGATAGGCAAGATATTCATCATCGTTTCCGATAACGGTACGTAGATAATCCTGTACTATGTTACTTGACCCTGATGAATAGTACCAGATTGAATCAGGTTTTGCAAGAAGCTTATAATCTGCCGCATAGTCACCCATATCACCGTTTTTTAGAAGCATGGTGGTCGTACCGGTCAGTTTTACCTTACTATATTGTTCCAGGAAGTCCAGGCCGCTTGTCATCTTCATTAAGTTATCAAGGGTGATGTTTCTCCTGTCATCATTAGCCCATTCCGGACGATTAACAGGTTTCTGAATATCAATAAGCCCGTCTTTAACCATTGATCCTGCCATAGCGTTAGTAAAGCTCTTTGCCATTGACCAGCTCAGGAACCGGTTATCTGGATTGAAATCGCTGCGAAATCTTTCGGCTACAATCTGGTCTTTATAAACTACAGTAACGGCAAATGTACCCTTATATGAGACGGTGTCTTCAAATACTTGGTCAAGCATATCATTCAGTTTCTGCATGCTAATACCTGAAGGAACAGTATCAGAGAGAAGGTCTCCGGCAGGCCAGGGAATAGTATCAGGGTTGCCTGCAGGAATTGGGACTGACGGATAATCCAGAGCCTCGACCTCTTCTTCCGAAAAGCTTTTGACCAGAGTACAACCAAGACCTTCGTTATAGACTGCTTTCGCTTTCCATAATAAAAACAACTGGCTTGTAACTATTTTGTTTTCATAGTCAATACTATTCCTGCTATAGTAGACGGGGAAGAAGTTTAGCTCCTCCTTTTCAAGGCTCTCCTGTGTGCGGCCTGCTACAAAAACTCCGGATGCAAGGTTTTTGGCAGCATAGCCTGTGATACCGGGAGCGAGATAATTGATGTACAGCAGCACTCCGGTAAGAAGGAGCAGGAAGAAAACAAGCAGGGAACGAAGGAATACTTTTTTCATAGGTCTTATTTTATGAGGACAAATTACACTTTTTATCCATAATTCAAATAATATACCGCAGATCACTTAATTTAGTATGCTCAAACGCATTCCAAAATACAAAAATCATGAATAGTAAGAATCTGCAGACAGAGATTGATGCCAGCTTTCTTTATAATAAGCTTGCCGAGAATGAGTCTGATCAGGTAATTGCAGATGTGTTCAGGCAGATGAGCGAGATAGAAAAAGGGCATGCAGAGGCTTTCGCAAAATCGGAAAGATAATCGGCGTTAGCATATCAGGATAAACAAAACAGGTAAAAATGAAAAAATCCGTAGCAGCCTTTATACCTGTCGCTCTGGTTGCTGTATTGATAATCATTTTAAGCAGGAGCGATAAGAAAACTCAGGCAATCATCTCCCCTGAACCGCGAAGCGGTGTGGCGGTCATACTTACGGGGGCAGCAGCCAGGATTCCGCAGGAAGCTGCCCTGCTGGAGGAACTGGATAAGAAAGGTCTTCTTAAAGATCTGGTGTTTATTTCAGGAGTCAGTTCGGGAGCGCTTAACTCGGTATTGCTTAACGGGATACTGAGCGGCAGAATGACCTGGGATGAGTACAAAAACATTCTTTATAATCTTAAGAACAGTGATGTATTTGTGCAGGAGGGGAAGAAGTTTCCGGTAAATACCTCACCGGCAAGAGAACTTTACAAACGTATTGTTGAGGAGGACCTGGGCTATTACATGATCGGAGACCTCCCGTATACTACGGCATTATCTGTTACTCATCCGGAGGATCTCTATCTGAAAAGGACCATTTACAGGATGTGCAGCAGGAAAATCAATGAGGAAACCGACACCACATTAAATCTTGTCGATATTCTGATGGCGTCAACTTCCTTCCCTGTGATTTTTCCGGCAGTCAGGATTGAAAATGTAAAGACCATTCCCGATGTTGAGTTTATTGACGGAGGAGCAGGGGAGGATATGGTCCCATATCAGGCACTTTTTGAATTTGAAAAACACAGAGGAGCAGGAGTAGAGAAAATTTATATTGTAAGCCATAAAATGGACAGCACTCCAGAGATTAGTGAAGAGCTGAGAGGGCTTGGAATAGATGACAGGGGATTGTTTGACAGACTTGGAGTTTCTCTTGATGCAATCATCAGTAAAGGGATAATGAAGCGGCTTGAGGCCTATGTTGCCGGCGCACCTGATCATATTTCCCGGACATACATATTTATTCCGGACTTTCAGACTGATTTTCTCCTGTTCAATTTTGAAAATCTTAAACTTCAGTATGACCTTGCATCTGAGTGGGCACAAAAGCATGAACCGGTGCCGCTGAGTGATTTTATGTTACAGTTACAGGCAAAGAACAATTGAAAAGGCAATCATGAAACATCCAGCCTCATCTTATTGAATAGCCATTAATACATATTATCTTCTGAGAAATGTTCAAGTTTCTGGAAAACATTGACCGCAAAGGATACCGAAGGCAGTACGGGGGTCTGGAAATATTTAAGTTTATCGGTCCGGGACTACTGGTGACTGTGGGTTTCATAGATCCGGGCAACTGGGCTTCAAATCTTGCGGCAGGAGCAGATTACGGCTATGCGCTTTTATGGATGGTCACATTATCCACTATTATGCTGGTACTGTTACAGCATAATGTTGCTCATTTGGGAATTGCGACAGGCCTTTGTCTATCTGAGGCAGCAGCCATTTACGTAAAACCCCGTTATGCACGACTTTTGCTTTCTTCGGCCATGGTCGCTTCCGTCTCCACTTCACTGGCCGAGATCCTCGGGGGAGCCATTGCCCTTAACATGTTATTCAGGGTACCTATAAGAGCCGGCGCAATACTTGTTACCGTTTTTGTAATAATAATGCTTTATTCCAACTCATACAGGGTGATTGAAAAATGGATCATAGCCTTTGTTTCAATCATCGGATTATCCTTCCTGTATGAACTTTCTCTTGTTGACATTAACTGGGACAGTGCTGTAAGGGGTTGGGTTACTCCGTCGTTTCCCCAAGGGTCCATGATAATTATTATGAGTGTACTGGGAGCTGTGGTGATGCCCCATAACCTTTTCCTCCACTCGGAGGTCATTCAGAGCCGCCAGTGGAATCTGCAGAATGAAAAAGTGATCAAAAAGCAACTGAAGTTTGAGTTTTTTGACACTTTATTGTCAATGATCGTGGGGTGGGCAATAAACAGCGCCATGATCCTCCTGGCAGCCGCCACATTCTTTAAAACAGGAACGTCGGTATCTGAACTTCAGCAGGCAAATCTATTGCTGGCCCCGTTACTTGGGAGTAATGCTGCCGTGGTTTTTGCTGTAGCTCTTTTGTTTTCGGGAATAGCTTCAACAATAACCTCCGGCATGGCGGCGGGATCAATTTTCGCCGGCATGTTTAAAGAACCTTATGACATCAAAGATAACCATTCAAGATTGGGCATCGGCATATCACTTTTTCTGGCATTAGGCATCATATTTCTGATATCCAATCCGTTTCAGGGACTTATTATTTCACAGATGGTATTGAGTATTCAGCTGGCATTCACAATTTTCCTGCAGGTTTATCTCACCTCATCTGTAAAGGTAATGGGCAGATACAAAAATTCCCTTATTTCGAAAATAATGCTCTACGGTCTTGGAGGAATAGTCACGCTTTTAAATGTTGCATTGTTTATCAGTTTTTTCAGATAGCCATGGCATGTTAATATCCGGATAGCATTGGACAGATTGGAATTATATTTCATAGCTCTCTTGCCTGACATGAAGTTAAGGGATGTGATCGGGGAAATGAAGACGGAGATGAAGCGAGACTTTAGTTCATCCCATGCGCTGAAATCGCCTGCCCATATTACAGTTCAGATGCCCTTTAAGATGACCGCTGAAAATGAGCCGCAAATAGTTAAAGCCCTGAAAGAATTTGCTGCCGGCGAAAAGCCTTTTTTGGTTGAGCTCGACTCCTTCGGAGCCTTTGCGCCGAGAGTTATCTTTATTAAGGTCAGGGAACATTTTAATATTACCGGACTGCATTCGCGCCTTAAAGATGTGCTTTTGGCACAGATGGGATTTCCTCAGGATGAGATAATGACTGTGGTGCACCCTCATATCACGCTGGCCACCAGGGATCTATCCCGTGACAATTTCGGACAGGCATGGCCGAAATTTGAAGGCCGTGAGTTTGCCGCATCCTTTGAGGTGAACAGCATTTTTCTCCTCAAGCATAACGGAAGGAACTGGGATATTTTCGGGGAATTTACTTTTGGCGGTGCATCATAGATAAACAGACGGAGCCTTTTCGGTCAATAACCCTTGTTGAATACATGACTCTGAAATGAGGTACAGGTACACGCGTTATGAGACACGAAGGTATCATACCCTTCATCTTTTACGGTTCTTCCACTTTCTGATGTGATTTGCGATATCGAAGGGAAGTATAATTACCAGGAGCGCTGTAAGGATTATTGCCCAGTAATTTACTGACCTTGATTCTGCATACATTATATAGTCTGCATTCAGAAACAATTCTCCCATCACAGGCCAGGATATCCCGCCATCAGGATTCCTGTAACCGTTGGTGGCGATGATCTCCGATGGCATCATCACCTGCATCGTGTACTCATCAAAAGAAAGGGACAGGTCAAATCTTTCTTCCGCTATTTTCATTGCACTGTCAAGCTCTGTTTTATAAGCTTCATAAATGCCTGCCCCAAGAACAATGGAACAGCCTTCTTTGATGTCAGTATTTTCCCCGACCTGTTCAAAAAAATCATTTTCATGTGATCTGAGTATTTCAGTAGTCAGGGAGTCTTTTCCTGAGGCCTTGCACAGGGTGCCCGCAGCTTCAATCCATTCTGTAATGATTGACTTTGTATACCAGATTTCAGACTTGTCATTAATGGTGTCTCTCATACTCCTGTACTTTGAACTGTCTGCCCCGGATAAAAGATCAACTTTCACTTTTCGTGGCAGCTTCATATACTCAATTTCTTCGGAGGATAGGAACTCTTCAGGGGGATAAGCGTGCAACATGCTTCTTCCGCATGTTTCAGAAAAGTAAAAGGTTGTTGTAAACCATCTGAACCTGCGTTCAAAGAATGCACTACGGGTTACGGATCTGTTAACACCGCTGTCACTTCGGTAAGCCTGATTTATTTCATCCGTGTTAATGAACAGTTTCTCGGCAGAACGGAACCATGTTGTATCTCCTTTTGTGGAAATGGTTATTGAGTCGGTAAGGGCCCAGGTGCTATCAACGGGGACCTTGAGTTGGTTCTGCCGGAAATTGTTCTCAGAGTTTTTCATTTCTATTTTTCTGAGGACAGACCCGTTACGGTTTACAATATTTGTAACAGTAGTTTCAGGCCCAACGCATGAAAAAAGAATCAGGGAAAAGATTAAGGACAAGGCAACTTTTTTATTCATGGTTATCGATTTTCTCTCTAAATTGCTGTTAATCTTCAGCAATTTACACCCAATTTTAATGCGGGGGCTTTCCCGGGCTGTAAAAATGTAAAAAACCATTATCTTGGTTCTATATCGGTTAGTTTTCAGATATAAGTTAAGTTAATGAATATGGACTTTTCCGCATATTGTTATAAAGGGACCACTTATTCTGCAGGGTATAATGATGTGGATACCGGAGTTTCTCTTTTCACTTTCCTAAAGCTATTTTAGAAATGGTATATCAGGAAATTCAGGGTCAATACCGCTGAGGATAATGAGATGTACCTGATAAACTGCCGGATCCTTGATGCTGATGAGCCCAGGCGTCTGGGACTTACGATCAGAGCTTTGAAACCGTACCGTACGGGAGATTGTCTTGAGGAAATATCGGTGCCGGTACTGGTAGCAGGCATCTCAAAAGACAAATTTCACAGTCATGACGAAGCACTGAAGATCTCAGCCGGGATAAGCAACTGTACTTATATTGATCTTGAAGACAATACCCGGGCACACGGCGGTGAGATGGCGGAGATAATCTGCGCATTCATTGATTCCCTTAAGTGAATTTATCGGCTTTAATTATTTCTTTTCAGGTACGAATACAATTTCCAGAAGGTCAGCCTTTTTGAGGTATTTGCTTACTGTTTTGCGAATGTCCTTTGGGGTCATGCTATTGAGAATTTCCGTAAAGTTGCGCGGGTCATCACTGTTTATTCCCGTGACGTAATAATTACGGATTGTACTGGCCCAGTAGTTGTTATGAGGCAGGGCTTCCTCTCTCTTCTTAAGCATATTGCTTACAGCCTTGTCGAGGTTGACCTGCGATGGTCCGTTCTTGGCGATTTCATTCAGTTCACTGTAAATTATTGCTTTCAGATCAGATGCTCTCACCGGGTCACACTCGAATGCCACCATGAGAACTGACTTGGAAACGGGACGCAACTGGGTGGTTGAATTCACGCTTACGCCATAGGTGCCACCCTCATCCTCACGTACTTTTTCGGTATACACAAGGTCGAGGATGCCTTTCATTACCTCCATTGATAAGTTGTTTTCGGGCTTGTATTTTGTCTTTGCGGTATAGCTCATCACAACTGTTGCCTTCGGTACTGTGAGGGGTATAGGAATTTCTTTTATGACTTTCCCAACGGGCTGTCTTACGCCGCGATCGATCCAGGACTCTCCGGCATGGGTTGAGGGAAGCGAACCAATGTATTTTTCAGTCATCGCGCGGGCGACTGTCTCGTCAATATTCCCGACGATGAAGAAAATAAATGCCGAAGCGTCGTCAAAAGTGTTTTTATAGATATAGTTGACGTCTTCAAACCTGATCTTCTTCATTGATTCAGGTGTCATGACAAAGGTGCGGGGGCTGTACCCTGTCATATTAAGGGTCAAACTGTCAGACATCATTTTATTGGGATCTTTCTGCATGGCTGTAACCATGGCAGTGTACCGGCCCACGATAGCGTTATAGGCTTCGCGGTTAAAATTTGGCTTCGCAAACCTAAGGTACAGCAGCTGCATCATGGTTTCAAAGTCACCGGGCGTGGAGGTGCCGGATACGCTTTGCTGAGTCTCCTGCAGGCCAAGGGAGACGGAGGCTTTCTTCCCTGCCAGCATTTTCTGAAGGGCAACATTGTCAAATTCCCCGGCGCCGTACATGGAAATAACGGTTGGGAATACCGACAGCGAAGGAATGAGTGAGTCAGCGTAGACGGAAGCCCCTCCGAAAGCATTTGCGGAGAGGGTCACATTGTCTTTTTCGTAATCAGCCTTTCTGAATACAACTTTTGCACCGTTGCCAAGAGTCCACTCCACAGCACCGAACTGAGGCAAAGCAATACTTTTTATCACTGCAGATCCGGGCAGTGTTTCACTGATCAGTTCAGTCCCTCCCGTGACATCATCATACGGTTTTATGTCAGCCTTTTCGACCTTTGACACCAGAGCAAGAGCCTCATCCTGAGTCATGTGATCAACTCCTTCCGGTCCCGAAATGAGGATGACCCTGTTGTCATCCCTGACCACGCTCCTGAACTTCCGATTCACATCATCAAGAGTGATCAGGGGTAAGATCTTTTTGAAGAAATCAAATTCGAAATCGATTGAGGGCAAAGGTTCTCCGGTCAGGAAATGAGACTGAATATCGTCTGCATACGTATCATTTTTGATCTTGTCTTTCTGTTTGTAGGCGCTCTCATAATTGGCAAGCATTGTCGACTTGACCCTGTTAAGCTCACCCTGGGTGAATCCGTGCCTGCGGGCCCGCTCCATTTCAGTGAGCACTGCCTCAAAGGCTTTTGCCTCTTCATTGCCGCGGGCCTGGGCAGCGACGGAAAGGACGTTGTAATTCCTGGGAACGAAGCCACCGTAATTCACTGAAGCGGCTATGAAGGGAGGTGTCCCTTTCTGAAGCAGTTCGCTGATGCGGTTACTCATTACGGAATTCATCATGTCCGTAACGTACATGTCACGCATATAGGTCAGGTCCCTTGGCCTGTTGTCAGGGTTTTCATCCATGATGAACAGGTTGACAGAGGTGCCCGGAGCTTCGGGGTCAGTTGCCAGAACATAGCGGGTTCCTTTTTGTGCCGGAACAGTAAAGTCCCGTCTTGGCTTCGCATTCTTAACTGCGGGGATCGAGGAAAAAATACTCTTAATTTTAGCCTCCACTTCATCGACGTGAATGTCTCCGACCACTGCAATTACCTGCAGATCGGTCCTGTACCAGTCGTGATAGAATGACCTGAGGGTATCAGGGGAGAAAGTCTTCAGGATAAGGGTATCGCCGATGATATCCCTGACGGCATATTTTGAACCCTCAAACATGACGGGGAACAGTTTTTTAGTCATTCTTGAATTTGCATTTTCCCTGGTGCGCCACTCTTCAATTATCACGCCCCGTTCAAGGTCTATCTCATTTTCTTTCAGTGTAATAAAATCAGACCAGTCGGCCAGGATTGTCAGGCAGGTGTCAACGAGGCCCGGTTTGTCAACCGGAACATCACTGAGGTTATAAACAGTCTCATCCCAGCTGGTATAGGCATTGATGTTATATCCGAATGCTACGCCGTGACGGGCAAGTTTATTGAGGATTGCCTTGTCCGGGAAGCGTGAGGTGCCGTTGAATGCCATATGTTCAAGAAAGTGTGCAAGTCCGTTTTGGCTGTCATTTTCGAGAATTGCTCCTACATTCTGAATTATATAATAGCTGGCTCTTCCTGCAGGTTCGGTGTTATGACGAATATAGTAGGTAAGGCCATTTTCCAGTTTCCCTATGCGGTATGCGGTATCAACCGGGGGCATGGTATTCAGTTCACTCTGCGCTGCCAGGCTGAAAGCACTGACAAACAGTACTATAAAAAATATAATTCTTTTCATAATCTGATAGATTTGATGTTTAATAAAGTTGCATTGAGACAATTCCACCATAAAATTAAGCAAAAAAACCATCACTAATGATGGTTTTTCTTTAGTTTTTGGTTTTTCAGAAAAGCCCGTGGATCTCAGCGTTTATCTTATCAATGATTTCGCTCAGGTGCTCCTTGTTTTGGGGGAAGTCGTAATAGTCAGCCTCAAGGATAAGAAGTTTACCGAGTTTATATGACTCAATCCAGGCTTCATATCTTTCATTAAGCCTTTTCAGATAGTCGATACGGATTGAGCTTTCATATTCTCTTCCGCGTTTCTGTATCTGGCTGACAAGGGTTGGTACAGATGCGCGGAGGTAGAGAAGCAGGTCAGGTGGCTCGACCAGGGAACTCATAAGTTTGAAAAGGGTAAAATAATTTTCAAAGTCTCTGGTGGACATCAGTCCCATCGCATGCAGGTTAGGGGCAAAAATATATGCATCTTCGTAAATAGTGCGATCCTGTACTATGGTGTTTTTAGATTTCTTGATTTCAAGGACCTGGCTGAAGCGTGAATTGAGAAAGTAAATCTGGAGATTGAATGACCAGCGTTGCATGTCTTCATAGAAGTCATTCAGATATGGGTTTTCATCAACGTCCTCATAATGAGGTTGCCAACCGTAATGTTTTGAAAGCAGACCGGCCAGTGTGGTCTTGCCTGATCCTATGTTACCGGCTATTGCAATGTGCATTTGGAGTGGAGTTTAAATCTGAGTTTAAATCTGAGTTTAAATATAAAAAAAAGGGACGTAGAAGCACCCGATGTTGATAAAAAGATTTCATAAACCGGCTGTTTTGAGAACACTCTCAACGAACTCCCTGTTGTTTGAGAGTCTCGGCATTTTGTTCTGTCCGCCGAGTTTATCTTTTTCCTTAAACCACCTGTAAAATGTTCCTTCCGGTACAACTCTCACCAGTGGCATCATTAGGGCGAGATCTTTATATCGCTTTGCCTCATAATCAGAGTTGACAGATTTCAGAGTTGTATCAAGGATTTCGACAAAGTGTTCGAGGTCGTCTGGTTGTCTGTCGAATTCGATCACCCATTCATGGGCGCCTTTATTGTCATCACCCATATAGACTGGCCCCGCAGTGTATTCGAGTATATGAGCGCCGGTGCGCGAACAGGCACTTTCGAGGGCTTTTTCCGCATTGTCAATTATTACTTCTTCGCCGAAGGCATTGATAAAGTGTTTTGTGCGCCCTGTGATCTTTATTTTATGAGGAAAGAGGCTGGTAAAAGTTATTGTATCTCCAATAATATATCTCCAGAGGCCTCCGTCAGTTGAGATAACCATGGCGTAATTAACGTCTTTCTCAACTTCTCCTATTGACAGTGTGCGGGGATTTCCGGAGTTTATCTCATCTGCCGGGATAAATTCATAGTATATCCCGTAATCGAGCATCAGCAGCATAGAATTGTCAGAAGGGTCATCCTGTATTGCAAAAAAACCTTCAGAAGCATTATAGGTTTCCATGTAATGCATATGCGGGTCTGGAAGAATGCGTCTGTACTGTTCCCTGTAAGGAGTGAAGCTGATTCCTCCGTGGAAAAAGACCTCGAGATTGGGCCAGACCTCATGAAGGTTTTGCTTCCCTGTTGCCTTAAGGATATATCTTATCAGGACCAGGTACCACGACGGCACTCCAGATATGCTTGTAACATTCAGGTTAACTGTGGTTTCGGTGATCTGCTTCATTTTTTCCTCGAAATCCTCTATGAGTGCTATCCTGGCCGGCGGAGTACGGATAAGTTCAGAATAGATGGGTGCGTTTTCGATTAGAATAGCTGAAAGATCACCGTAGAGTGACTCATTGCTGTAATTATTCACCTTGTGACTTCCACCGAGTACGAGCCCTTTTCCTTTAAATATCTCTGTTTCGGGATTCAGACTTGTATAGATTGCAAGAGAGTCTTTGGCACCGCGGTAGTGTGTGTTTTCGAGGGACTCTTTTGTTACCGGAATGAATTTGCTTTTAGTACTTGTTGTACCTGATGATTTTGCGAACCATTTGACCTCGCCTGGCCAGAGAAGGTTTTTTTCACCTTCACGTAACCGGTTTACATATGGAATAAAATCCTCATAGGTCTGCAGTGGAACTCTCTCGCGGAACCGGGCTTCAGAATCAACGGACCGGTAACCGTGATCATTTCCCCAGGCAGTGTCCTGACTGTTTGAAATAAGGCGGAACAAAGTCTCCTGCTGTGTCTCTGCAGGGTATTTCCTGAAGAGCTCTATCTGATGTAGTCTTTTGGTATTAAACCAGTTAATGATTGAGGGGATGAATGACATGAAACCCGATTTGTAACAAAGATAGTCAAAGAAGCAATAATCTTAACGGAAGATATCATTCAGGACCCTGAGCGAGCGGATACGTCTCATGCCGGGAAGATGAAGCCTGTAATACCTTATGATCTGATCGAGGAACAATGTACGCTCAGTACCTGAAATCAGGAGAGACGGAAGTTCGTCAACAGAATATTCAAGGAGTCTGTTGAGGTAATCTGCACTTTTTGGTTCAAGAAAATCAGGATGCAGGGGAGCCGAAGGAACAAACTGACCGTTAAGCATATCAAAATAGCTGCCCTTCTCTTTAGTGGATGAAGGGCCAATACCGGCATAAGAAGAAAGATTCACAAGAAACCAGATATGGAAGTTGCTGACACCCTGTGTCATTTCATCAAGAGCCTTCACGGAAGATTCAATAAACGAAAAGAGTCTGTGGTTTACGTCCTCCTCACGGATTATTGCATACAGGATCTCGCTGATAAACAGGGATATGGTACTCTTAAATATATCTATTGGTATATTTACCGGGGTGAAACTGAGATTAATCTCTTTAAGACTATGTATCTCCCTGGCCTCACGGTAATAGATTTCCAGGTCGAATAAATAGAGGGGTTGGAAATAAAGATACCGGTTTTTTCCTTTTTTTGCCGAGAGACCTTTGACCATTACCGAAAGTCTTCCGTATTCCTCCGTATAAAAACGGGCAATAAGACTGTTGTCTGAATGCCGTATGTGATTGAGGAGAATGGCTTTCGTTTTGACTATCATTACATGTGGCTTGTTGTTCAAATGTATTAAAGTTTCCGGACAGATCAGGGAGACAGACCAAAGAGTTAAAAATTTGTATATTTACTTCTTAACTTCTCTGTATGAATTCAGATTCCAAAGATCAGCTTCTCAGGCGGATGGCACGTCTTGCCCGTCAGAACAAGGAGCTGGAACTCCATATTAAAAAACTGGGACGTGAAAGAGACGCTCTTCTGAATGATAATGAACGTTTCAGGGTCCTTCTCGAAAAACACAAGCTCCATGCTGAAAGAGGCGAAGAGGCGGAGCAGTCTCTGAAATTCAATATGGTTACCGTTCTGTTTGCAGATATCCATGGCTTTGCCAAGCTGATTGAGGATATGGATTCGGCACTATTAATGGATGAACTGGATGAGATACTTTACGAGTTTGACAGGATAGTCGGCAAATACCATATTCAAAAGATCAAGACTATTGGTGACAGTTATATGTGTGCAGGGGGTATCCCGGCAAAAAATATCACCAACCCTGTTGATGTGGTCATGGCTGCAATTGAGATGAGGAATTATCTTGATATTTACGAAACATCAAAAAGAGGCTTTGACAAGGTTTGGGAACTTAAGATAGGGATTCACACCGGCCCCGTGACGGCATCATTAACCGGCAAGAAGAAAGTGGCTTATGATATTAAGGGAGAGACTGTTAATACTGCAAGCAGGATTGAAGCGGTATCTGAAAAGGGGACCATTCTAATTTCAGTAATGACCTATGAACTGGTAAAAGAGTTTTTCAGATGTGAATATTTCGGGAAACTACCGGTGAAATATACCGGAGATCTACAAATGTACCAGGTAATGGGATTATTGCCGGAGCTTTCAGCCGACATCCTTGGGAACGAACCTAACAGTTCATTCAGGACTAAATTCGGGTTGATCCAGTTTACCGATATTCAGGAGATCATTCTTGATAAGCTTGAGAAAGAACTTCCTGATTTTCTTCATTATCACAACGTAAAACATACTGTTGATGTAGTAACTGAGGTAGAGCTTATCGGATGGACTGAGGGTTGCAGTGATGAGGAGATACTCCTGCTTAAAACTGCCGGGCTCTTTCATGATGCAGGCCACACGGTTTCTTATGACGGCCATGAGCAACATGGGACCTATCTGGCAAGACAGATGCTCCCGGAGTACGGTTATACCGGTGAGCAGATTGAAATGATCTGCAGGATCATTATGTCAACCCAGCTGCCACCCAGACCCACTAACCTTCTTGAGGAGATTATTTGTGATTCAGATCTTGATTATCTAGGCCGCAGCGATTTTATTCCTGTCTCAAATACCCTTTTTGAAGAGCTGAAAGCGCAGAACAAGATCACAAAACTGAATGACTGGAACAAACTTCAGGTAAAGTTCATATCAGGCCATCAGTATTTCACTGCCACTGCACGAAGTCTTCGTGAGGTGAATAAAAAATTGCAGATAGAGCGTATTAAGAGCCTTATAACTGATGACTGATCAGCTGATGATGAGCAGCTTGATGACTTTTGCCATTGTCCCGTCACCGTTGCTTGTAAAAATCAGGTAAACACCTGTATTTACGCGGTTTCCACGGTAATTCTTTAAATCCCACTGTGCCTGGCCTCCGTTAGAGGTTGTTTCAAATACGAGGTTCCCGTTTATATCGGTGATTTTTACCCGGGAACCCTCTATAAGTCCTGTAACTGTTACAGGTCCGTCAAAGTCTTCTCTTACAGGGTTCGGAAACACGTACATTCCGGAATAGTCGTTTTTACCTGCTGTTGCATCGCCCCTGAAAGTGATAATGCCTGACGATGTGCCGAACCAGACTTCACCCGACTCATTGTTAATACTGATCTTTACTATATTGTCAGACAAAATAGGGCTGTTGCCGGAGCTGAAATTATATATCTGGCTTTTCCCGTCTTCTGAGACGAGGTATGCTCCTGAGCTCATGGTGCCGAACCACTTACGGTTTGCCCCGTCAACGGCTATCGATGTAATAGTTTCTGTTCCAAGCAAGTAGTCAGCAAGTCCCGATCCATCATTTCTGGGTACTTTAATTCTGGTAGCTTTGAGATCAGAATCAAATACTTTTCCCGGAGTATAATATACTGCCGGCCCCATGTCAGTTCCCACCCAGATATTACCGTCCTTATCACGGGCTGCTGAAAAAAGACTGTTCATCACATGGCCTTCATTATCTTCGACCTGGAGCATGAGATACCTGTCATCTGAAATGTCACCGGTATTTACACCGGGGTCATAGACCAGAATACCATGACCTCTCGGCAAAGTTGTCCAGATGAAGTTATTATCATCGATTACCAGATCACCTGTGACAGGCACATTAAGATTAACGACTGTTGAGACCCATGTACCGTCTGTTTTCAGAACTTTGAGGTTTCCGCTGACACCGGACTGTGCTATCCAGAGGTTTCCCATTCTGTCAAATGCAAGACCGCAAATCCTTGTGTAGTTATCACCCGGAATAATGCTTGACAGCGGGGAGTTATACTGGTTGAAATTGTTTATCAGGGTATTGTCTTTGAATTCATACAGTCCGTTGCCCCATGAGGATACGAAATAGTGGTCAGGATCTGCCGGGTCGGCTACCACACGCAATGCATCCCTGTCATTGGGACCATACAGAATATTGCTTATCCATTCCCTGCCTGAGTTGATGAAGACCTGAAGAGGTCTGTAAACATTACCCCAGGCATTGTCAACAGTGCCGCCGGTGACATAGGCTTTTGTGCCTGCAAAAAAGATATCGGTGACATTATTGGTATAGGGTCCGGGAAGAGTATGATTGATAAAGGTTGAAAAATTGGTAGTCGAAACCAGTCCCACAGAAGCATCGGCAATCCACAGGGCATCGTTGAAGGTTAGCGTGTTCTGAGGCTGGGGGGAAGCCCAGCCATAAGTGGTTATCTCTTTCATAAGACTTCCTTCATCGGAGAATAGTGCTATGGATGATGTGAGTGCAACTGATATTCCTGGCTGTGCAGGATCCACAGATCTTATTTTTGTATCCTGACGGGAAAAAACCAGTTCTGCCGGCTGTCCCGGGATTATACGGAATAGCGAGTCTGGCAGGGATGCCTCACCTGGTTTGTTATAGAAAAGAGCTGTGGCGGTTGCCGATATTTTATCATATAGTGCATCGGGCATAAGCAATCCATCAAGTTTATCCCAGTTTCCGAAGTAGGAAAGCCCTGTGCGGGTCCGGGGAGCTGAGAAGATTCCTTTTGCAGTTGCAGCATAAATTCTTTCGTTGAAAAGAATTGTTTCGAAAACTTCGTTGGTGTTTCCATCAGGTCCCGGCCTCCATGTATCAGCAACATATCTTCCCTTTGCATCAATCACAACAATCCCGAAGCTGCCAGAAAGAAATGCGAGATTGCCGCTGACCGATATGTTGTAGATCTCTTTTAGACCGGGGATATATTTATTCCTGATGTCCGGGATATTGGTTATAATGCCTCGCTTAACAAGATCCACGTCAGTGTTACGATAGACAATGATAAGAGACTCTTCCTGTTCTGACCAGCCAATAGCGCTTATTCCTGTTTCGGTAAGACCATTGGCCTTTGAAAGCTTTGATAATGTGTTGGTTTGTGTATCAACAACCAAAAGGGATGCCCCGGCAGATGAATACAGGTTATCATCACCGGCTGCCAGATAATAGGAAGACGAATATGAAAGATGATCCTGCCATGATCCTACAGGCACCTGTCCCGGGGAGCGGAACCATGTACACAGCAGAATGATTGCCGTTATCGTATATCTCCTCATCTTGCCTAAAACAGATTACTGTTAAATTATTTTGACGGTGTATGTTCAGAGAGAAATTTCAGAAGGCCGGCAAAAGCACGTGCACGGTGAGATATTTTGTTCTTCTCCGGCAGCGGCATTTCTGCAAATGTCAGGTTGTACTCTTCAGCCATAAAAACAGGGTCATAGCCAAAGCCTTCAGAACCTTTTCTTTCCTCTATTATTCTGCCGTTTACTGTTCCCTCAAAGAGATATTCAGTGTGGTCATAAATGAGGGCAATCACTGTTCTGAATCTGGCGTTCCTGTTTTTCAGTCCTTCCATAAGACCCAGCAATTTAGTGATGTTTGAAGATGAGTCTTTGTCTTCACCAGCAAATCTTGCGGAGTGCACTCCGGGAGCTCCATCCAGTGCCTCAACCTCCAGCCCTGTGTCGTCTGCAAAAACATTCATTCCAGTTCTTTTGTGAACAAACCGGGCCTTGAAAAGAGCATTTTCTTCAAGGGTTTCCCATTCCTCAGGAATTTCCTCAGTGATATTAACATCGGCCAGGCCTGCAAGTTTTGTTCCCGGATTTAGGAGACTGCTTATCTCCCTTATTTTATGTCTGTTGTTTGTGGCAAAGATCAGTTCCATAGGTGGGGTTTGGTACTGACAAAATTAATCATTGGAAATTCACTATGCCGGGGAGTAATGATAAATCACTGAAATAAAAGATTATTTTTGTGTAAACCAGCCTCTAAGAACCACAAATGGCATTAAGTTCACTTAATAAATACAGGGCATTGATCTTCATCCTGTCTGTGATTTGTGATTTGCCGTTTTCTGTCGTAACCGGCACAGCCGGTCAAAACAATGAGGGCCCTGGAGGAATAGCGGGTATATACCTGTACAGTTCTGGAGAAAGAGTGGATACGGTAAATAGTAAGGCAAAATTCAAATACCATGAAGGGATTGTATTTGAGATGTCAGTTGCAGACGGACTGGAATACAGATATTTTCTTGAGGGATCTGACAAGAGATGGACGGAGTGGAGCACGCGCAGCTACAAGGAATACACAAACCTGGATCAGGGTAAATATACTTTTTCGTTCCAATACCGCAGAAATGATCCGGCAGAAACAGGAAAAGGATCATTCACTTTCAGGATCATGGTTCCCTGGTACCTGTCAGTGCCTGCTAAAGTGTTTTATCCTCTTCTGCTCCTTGCTATAATAGCTCTGATGAGACGGCGGACTCATCTCCTGTTCAAGGAGCGGCAGCAGAGGCTTGAAGAGCTTATCGCCGAGCGCACTGAAGAGCTGCAGCATGAGAAGGAAAAGTCATACAATCTGCTCGCTAATATGCTTCCCAGGGGCACGGCTGAGGAGATAATGTCAAAAGGCAAGGCAGCAAAAACAAAGTATAATTTTGTTACTGTGTTATTCTCAGATATTCAGGGCTTTACGAGAATAGCTGAAGAGATGAACCCAGAGGTTCTCATTGATGAACTTGACAGGTTTTTCTTTCATTTTGACTCTGTGGCTGAGAAATACAGGATTGAGAAGATCAAAACTATCGGTGATGCATACATGTGTGCCGGAGGAATACCCGAGCGTAACAGGACCAATCCTGTTGAGGTTGTGCTTGCCGCGCTGGAGATGCAGAGATACATGCAAACGATAAGGGAAGATCCTGCAAATAGTGCTGCAAAGTTCTGGGACATAAGAATTGGAATACATACAGGGAAGGTAATTGCGGGTGTTGTGGGTCACAAGAAGATGACCTATGATATCTGGGGTGACACTGTAAATACCGCGAGCCGGATGGAGTCTTCGGGCGAAGCAGGTAAAATCAATATCTCCGGGACAACGTATGAGTTTGTCAAAGAGTACTTTACCTGTTTTTATCGTGGAAGAATGCCTGTTAAATACAAAGGCGACCTGGACATGTATTTTGTCACAGGAATTCAACCGGAGCTGTGTGAGGCTGATGGCACGCCGAACAGAAGGTTTTTAACGAAAATAGAGATGATCCGCATTATCGATATTGAAGAGCATGTATTCACAAAATATTCTGAGAATGCATCCCCGGATCTCTTCTTCCATAATCCTGATTATATCAGAAGTGTCTCTCTCCAGGCTGAATTGCTGGCCAGAGCTGAAAATCTCGATGATCAGGAGTATATCTATCTTCGACTAGCATCTGTATTTGTTTTTTTTGGGTATGTCTTTGACTATCAGAAACCTTTGGAGGCATCCAGGAAAAGGGCGGAGGAGATCTTTACCGTTTACGGATTTGACCAATCTGCACTGGAAGCTGTTATTAAAATCATCAATTCTGCATTTTCTGCAGAACAGGATTCCGCTGCAGGGAGAGTATTGCATGACGCAGTATATGACTTTTGCGGCAGGGTTGATTTTCCGGCAATGGTTGATAAGCTTTACCAGGAGGAGAAGGCATACGGAAAAGTGAATGATCCGGAGGTGTGGTTCACGGATTTGGCAAAGCAAATGGCTGATAATAACTGTCTTACAAACACGGGCAAAATGCTTCTGTCGGTCAACAGGGAGGAGCAGGCAAATGTTCTCAGGGCGTTTTCCGCAGAGAGACTCGGCCATATTTAAAATCATTTGGAACTTTATTATAAAAGAGTACTTTTGGACAAACCAAATTGGTATAGTCATGGTAAATCTGGACTGGAACAACCTGCCTTTCGGCTACATAAAGACCAATTACAATGTCAGAAGTATTTTCCGCAATGGGAACTGGAGTAAACCTGAGGTTTCTGACTCGGAATATATAAACATACATATTGCTGCCACCGGGCTTCACTATGGTCAGGAGTCATTTGAAGGACTTAAAGCGTACAGGGGCCGTGACGGAAAAATAAGACTTTTCAGGTGGGAAGAAAATGCAAACAGACTGATTTCTTCGGCAAACGGGATAAAGATGGCACCTGTTCCCGTGGACCTTTTCAGGGAAGCTGTTTTTACAGCTGTAAGCCTTAATAAAGAGTTTGTCCCGCCGCATGGTTCAGGGGCTTCATTATATATCAGGCCGCTGCTTTATGGTAGCGGTGCCGAAGTAGGTGTAAAACCTTCAGCTGAATATACCTTCATAGTTTTTGTGACTCCTGTGGGACCATATTTCAAGGGTGGAGTTATGCCGGTGAACATGTTGATATGCAGGGACATTGACCGTGCAGCACCCCTCGGTACCGGAAATATAAAGGTAGGAGGAAACTATGCCGCCAGCATGAGAGCAATCGTGAGAGCCCGGGAAGAGGGTTATGGCAATGCACTTTTCCTCGATGCAAGGGAGAAGAAGTATATCGATGAATGCGGTCCGGCCAACTTTTTCGGTATAAAGAATAATACATATATTACTCCTCTTTCAACATCTATTCTTCCTTCGATAACAAACAAAAGTCTCATCGCGATAGCTGAAAAAATGGGGATGAAAACAGAGAGGAGAAAAATTCCTATTGAGGAGCTTTCTGAATTTGAGGAGACAGGGGCTTGCGGAACTGCGGCTGTTATTAGTCCTATTGCCAGGATTGTGGACCCTGACACTGGAAAGATCTATGAATATTGCAAGGACGGAAAGCCGGGACCGGTTTCACTAAGGCTGTTTAACAAACTGGTTGGAATTCAGTACGGTGACGAGCCGGACGAATTCGGCTGGATGACCGTTGTTGATTAGTAAATAGCTCTTATAACTGTAATGGACAGTATCACAGCTGTTTAGTAAAAATATCGGGGCCATCTGAAGGAAATGCCCGATTGTGTACTATTTTTGACACAAATTTTTCATTGTGACAAGAGCCAAGGGCGGTATATCCAGATACAGATTAGGAAGTTCTTATTTAACACTTGTGGTGAGTGTTTCTCTGGTGCTTTTTCTACTGGGTATTTTAGGAATGGTTCTTATCAATGCGCGACAGTTATCTGATTATTTCAGGGAAAGCCTGTCGTTCACAATCATGCTTAAAGAGGATGCACGTGAGGCGGATATAAGGATGCTGCAGAAGGAGCTTGATGCAAAGGCATATGTCAAGCAGACGGAATATGTCTCAAAAGATGAGGCAGCTGTCAAGCTGAAGGATGATCTTGGGGAGGATTTTCTTGATTTTCTGGGTTATAATCCCCTGATGCCAACCATTGACGTATATCTGCTTGCCGATTATACGAATCCTGACAGCGTAATGAAGATTGAGAAGTATATTCTCGAGTATCCGGTTGTGGATGAGGTTTATTATCAGGAGTCCATACTGAATCTGATCAACGAAAATGTAAGGAAGATCAGTGCGTTTCTGCTGACAGTCAGCGCACTTTTGTTTCTTATTGCTCTCACAATCATTAACAATACTATCAGGCTTTCGATTTATTCAAAGAGGTTTCTTATTAATACAATGCAGCTGATAGGCGCAAACAGGTCGTTTATCAGGAAACCTTTCCTTTTTAAGAGTCTTTTTTTCGGATTTGTTGCAGCATTAATTGCAATCGGATTATTAATGGGCTTGATGTATCTGGTTGAGAAAGAGTTTTTTA
Organism: Bacteroidales bacterium; assembly: GCA_035530535.1. Classification (GTDB taxonomy): domain Bacteria; phylum Bacteroidota; class Bacteroidia; order Bacteroidales; family VadinHA17; genus SR-FBR-E99. The sequence goes on along the minus strand of DATKUS010000157.1, from coordinate 5,926 downwards.
CTTTGTTCACTTATGAAAACATCAATCTCTTCCTCTTTTTATGCCTGGCACTGATAGCGGCCGGAGTTATTATTAACGCTGTCTCCACATATTTTGCCCTGAACAGGTATCTGGGCATGCATGAAGATAAATTATATTACTAAAGATATGGGTTCGAAAAACGAAAAAGATCAGAAAACCGGGTTTGCCCTCGGAAGGGAGAACTATAAGCTGATGGCAATAGGTTTTGTTGTTATTATTATTGGCTTCATACTTATGGCGGGCGGAAAATCTGATGACCCGAATGTCTTTTCGGAAGACATTTTCAGTTTCCGCCGTATCACACTGGCACCGCTGATAGTTCTTGCAGGTTTTGTGTTTGAGATATACGCGATAATGAAAAAGCCACGTGATAAAAAAGAATAATATCTACCTCTAAAATTATATAATGAATTGGTACGAGGCTCTCATCTTTGGGATGGTGCAGGGGCTTACGGAGTTTCTTCCCGTAAGCAGTGAAGGACATCTCGAGATTGTGAAATATTTTTTTGGCGATATAGAAGAAAGCTTTCTTTTTTCCGTTGTGGTGCATGGGGCCACTGTACTAAGCATAATTACAGTGTTCTGGAGGGAGATATTGAAGCTCACCCGGGGAGTGATGCAATTCACCATGAATGAAGAGACTAATTACGCATTGAAGCTTATTGTCTCAATGATTCCGGTGATCATAGTGGGTTTTACAGTGAAGGATTTTGTTGAGGGACTTTTCGTAGCGGACATGACAATTACCGGGTCATTTCTGCTGGTTACGGCTCTGTTTTTAGCTGTGGGTCATTTTGTAAGAAAAGGAGCAAGGGAAATTACCTATACCGGAGCTTTTCTCATTGGCATTGCCCAGGCGCTTGCCGTACTTCCGGGATTATCGAGGTCAGGGACGACCATCTCGACAGGATTGATGCTGGGTTACCGTAAGGAGGAACTCACTAAATTCTCATTTCTGATGGTGATCGTGCCGATTCTCGGAGCCAGTGTTGTAGAGATAATGACAACAAAGGCAGGGGCTGTTGATGTTGTGCTATTTCCGCTGATGATTGCTTTTGTAACTGCTTTTATCACAGGATATTTTGCCTGCAGATGGATGATAAAAATTGTCAGCAGGGGTAAGCTGATATGGTTTGCTGTCTATTGTACTGCAGTGGGACTGGCGCTGATTTTATTTGCCTGATAATGAACGGTATGAATTACAGCTTTGAGGAGGGGGAGGTGCTTTTATTTGATAAGCCGCTTTACTGGACATCATTTGACCTTGTAAATAAGACAAAAGGTATTATCAGGCACAACTGCGGACTGAAAAAGCTGAAGGTTGGACATGCTGGCACTTTGGATCCCCTCGCCACCGGGCTAATGATAATATGTACGGGAAAGGCGACAAAAAAGATTGAAGAATTTAAAGACCTAAAGAAAGAATATACGGCTGTGATCAGGTTTGGACAGACTACTCCCTCCTTTGACCGGGAGAGTGATGTTGACGGGGAGTATCCGTTTGATCATATCACCGAAGAGCTGATTAAAGAAGCCCTGGTCAGGATTACTGGTGAGCAGATGCAGGAACCGCCTCTTTTTTCGGCAAAGTTTGTTGACGGTAAAAGGGCTTACGAGTTGGCAAGGAAAAAGATTGACAAAAAGCTTGATAAAGTAAAGGTTGTATTTCATGAGCTGGAGCTCCTTGGTTTTGCAGGCGCAGAAGCCCAAATAAGGATACTGTGCAGCAAAGGAACGTATATAAGAGCTTTTGCGAGGGATCTCGGGGAGGCATTGAACAGCGGAGCACATCTTACGGCGCTTGTCCGGAATTCAATAGGAGAATACAGCCTTAAAAAAGCGCTCACTCCGGCCGAATTCCAATTTATTATTGAGCAAATGAAACAAAACGATTTTTAATACGTATAAATACTCTTATGTCCACTAATTGGCAATTAATATGAAGTTATCGCAGTTTAAGTACACATTACCGCCGGAGTTGATTGCACTATACCCGACAAAAAACAGGGATGAATCGAGATTATTAGTAGTGCATCGCGATACAGGAGAGATTGAGCACAAAATATTCAAGGATGTAGTTGATTATTTTAAAGAGCAGGATGTCCTGGTTTTTAATAACACAAAGGTTTTTCCAGCAAGGCTTTATGGAAACAAGGAGAAGACCGGTGCTGAAATTGAAGTATTCCTGCTTAGGGAGTTGAACAGGGAGCAGCGCTTATGGGATGTGCTGGTTGACCCTGCCCGGAAGATAAGGATAGGGAATAAGCTTTATTTCGGTGAGAATGATCTTCTGGTTGCTGAAGTAATAGACAATACGACTTCACGTGGGAGGACACTGAGGTTTCTCTTTGATGGGACCTATGAGGAGTTCAAGCAGACACTATATTCACTTGGTGAGACGCCGCTGCCGAAGTTCATTAACAGGCCGGTTGAGCCAGAAGATAATGAACGTTACCAGACGATCTTTGCAAAGTATGAGGGGGCTGTTGCTGCACCCACAGCAGGGTTGCACTTCAGCAGAGAGTTGCTGAAAAGGCTGGAGATAATTGGGGTTGAGTTTGCTGAGATCACACTGCATGTGGGTCTTGGGAACTTCAGGAACGTTGATGTTGAAGACCTGACCAAGCATAAGGTTGATTCAGAGCGTATTAAAATCACTGAAGAGTCTGCGGCACTGATAAATAATGCAAAGGAGAGAAAGAGTAAGATCTGTGCTGTTGGGACTACGGTAATACGCACACTTGAGAGTTCGGTCTCCACTGCAGGGATGGTGAAGCCCTTTGACGGGTGGACCAATAAATTCATTTTTCCTCCCTACGAGTTTAAAGTGCCTGATATGCTGATCTCCAACTTCCATCTTCCTTATTCCACCCTTTTGATGATGGTTTCTGCTTTTGCGGGATATAATCTTCTGTTTGATGCCTATAAGGCAGCCGTTAAGGAGAAGTACCGGTTTGGCACCTACGGTGATGCCATGCTGGTAGTATAGCTATGTGGCTGAAAATTTGTTAATAACACTTTGGGATTGTGTAAAAATCGTGCAGGCAAAATATACCGGCACGTTTTTTTTTCGCAACTTCACCCATTATTGTGCTATAAAATGTCTTTTTATGAGGCAACCATTATCCGATTTAGGGAGTCTTAGATGTCATACTGTCATAGAAAATGCTACTTCATATATACGTAAGATGTTAAGATACAGAGGAAGTATACTGGCGTTACTGGTAGTTATTTTTAGCCTGGTAGGTGAGCATTCGGTTATTGCCCAATGCGGACCGGGGAAGATTGAAAAGACAATAAGAGGTTTTGGGGCAATTGTTGCGGAATCAAATGTTGGATCAACATCCAACACTTCACTGGGAATGCCGGATAACTTGGGAGCACTCTTTGATGGATCTACAGATGCTTTGGTTATTGATTTTATTGATACAGTAAGAGCAGGTCAGCAATATCAGATAACCTGGAGACAAAGGCCGGGTCAGGGTGGGATTTCAACACTAAACTGGAGTGAAGCCCTGGTTATGGGTTCTTATACTGTTCATCCTAATAGCGGAATAACAACAACGGATGAAAGATTCTTTAATACAACGGTTGTTGCCAATGCCAACACAAGATATATCAGGATATTCAGTACAAACGGGAATGATTTCGAGATAGATGCGATATCCTTTTCAACCACCAAGTGTTTGACGAAACCGTGTGCTGGAGGATATTCCCCGCAGCTTATTTCGGGAAGCGCAAACCCTCTGGTTCCTCCCGATGACTATTATTCGATAAGCTATCCTGAGGATATTGACGGAGTCCCTGACGGGTATTATGGTTATATCAATAATCCTGCTGACTGGATGATCATTAATTTGCCCTTCACAATACCGGCAGGGCAAAATTATTATATCGTTTTAAGATCCTATAATGCAGATCCCAATCCGACAACGAGGCTGACAATCACAGAGTCTTCTGATGGAGTTACCTGGAGCAGTCAGAAACTTACTAAAGAATACCCGAACTCCACTTATTTTCAGGTTGAGACTGTAACGGCTTCAGTTAATACCAGGTACATTAAAATAGTACTAGCTTCCGGTAATTATGACGTTGCATTTATTGACGGGATTATTTTCAACGCAATCAGTTGTGAACCTGCCCCCCCTGACCTGGATGCTACAGGCACACATGATTATTGTGGCAATCAGTTCATTATTGCGCCTGACCTTGTAATTTCAGACCCGGCCGATCAAATTATTTCAGCTGCTTATGTCCAGTTTGGAACAGGCTTCATTCCCGGACAGGATAGATTGGGTTGTACAGAAAATTTTGGTATTACTGCGACTTATAATTCCACCTATGGAATTATGATATTAAAAGGAAATGCGACTACATCGCAGTATCAAAGTGTTTTGAGGAGTGTTTATTACAATAATATTAGCGGAACGCCTACCCTGGGAAACCGGGAAGTCACTTTGTCTTTGGAGCGGATAAACCATACTACAGGGCATTATTACAGGTATATTCAGAATCCTTCTGTTTATTGGAATACAGCCTGGATTGAATCTGACCGGGCTGGATTATTTGGGATGAAGGGATACCTGGTCACCATCACTTCACAAAATGAAAATGATTTTCTTATTTCGCAGCTGACAGGATCTGCATGGATAGGAGCAAGCGACTATACTTTTCCTGAAGGCAACTGGACCTGGGTCACCGGTCCGGAGGCTGGGACTATGTTTTGGCAGGGAGGGGCAGCCGGATCATTGATCACCTATGCAAACTGGAATAGTGGCGAACCTAATAATCAGGGGGGTGAAGATTATGGACACCTTCTTGCTGCAGGTAATTGGAATGATCTTCCTGTGGCCGGAGGATTAGGAATCTATGCGGCTCAGGGTTATTACATCGAATTCGGAGGTATGCCCGGAGACCCGGTTCTGGATATTTCCGGAATAGTAAATGTCAATGTTGTAACCTCTACGCCAAATACCCCATCAATTACTGGAAGTAATTCTGTCTGTCCAAATACTACCGGAGTTATATATTCTACTGCAAATGTGCCCGGTCATATCTATACCTGGTCTGTAACCGGCGGAACTATTGCCGGTGGACAGGGATCTAATTCAATAACTGTCAACTGGGGTAGTACTAACCCCGGTACAGTAAAAGTAACTGAGAGTCTTGGGGCTGGTGCTTGTTCTGTTACTACTGCAGATTATACAGTATTTATTGAAGATAATACCGCTCCATCCATATCAGGCAGTTTATTGCCTGCTAATGTTACGGGTTGCGGTGCCAGTGCCGCGCCGGCTGCTGTGACAACTGTTGCTGCCCTGGAAGGACTGGGCCTGACAATCAGTGATAATTGTACAGTTGATGCCTCTTTAGTTGTAACATACAGTGATGGTACTCCCAGTGGCACCTGCCCGATCACTATCATCAGGACGTACACTGTAACCGATGCATACAGTAACCTGACGACAGCACAGCAGACCATTACTATAGATGATAACACGGCACCAGTTATCACGGGAACACTGGCTGCTATGCCAGTTGAAGGATGTACGGGTGCTGACCGTCCGGCTGCCACTCTGACCCTGGCTTACTTACGCGGAGCCGGATTAACGATCACCGATGCATGCGGTGATGCAGGATTAGTTGTAACATACAGTGATGGCACTCCCAGTGGCACCTGCCCGATCACTATCATCAGGACATACACTGTAACCGATGCATGCGGTAACCTGACGACATCACAGCAGACCATTACCATTGATGACAACACGACACCAGTTATCACGGGAACACTGGCTGCTATACCAGTTGAAGGATGTACGGGTGCTGACCGTCCGGCGGCCACTCTGACCCTGGCTTACTTACGCGGAGCCGGATTAACGATCACCGATGCATGCGGTGATGC
>DATKUS010000156.1:0-82156 GCA_035530535.1 Bacteroidales bacterium | reverse complement strand
TATCCCTGAATCAACGAACTCGATCAGCTCATTGGACTGAACGTTGGTCAGTCCGTAAATGCGGGCTATGCCGTCGCCGTCCTGCAGTACCGTTCCTACCTCCTCAACATCGATGGCGGTCTTGACACCCTCAAGCTGCTGTTTTAAAATCTTTGATACCTCTGAAGGTTTGATATTATTCATGTCTGATAAACTTATAAGCTATTTCCGTAAGATTCCTGCTTCTGTAAACTCTTTTCTGAATCTGTCCAGCCTTCTTCTGACGCTGGCGTCAATATATGTGTCATCAACCCTCAGGATAAAACCTCCAATAAGTGACTTGTCTGTCTTTTCCACAAACTCGATCTTTGAGGCACCGGCAGAGGCTGTCATCGCTGCTATTTCCCCTCGCACCTTCTCATTCGCCGGCACTGCCGTGGTGAGGGTCACCTGCCTGATGCCCCTGTGCCTGCGTGTAAGGTCAATAAAGTCTCTGGCCATGGCTTCCAGATAACTTTCACGGTCCTTCCGGAATACCAGATCCAGGAATTTCAAAGTAAGCGGCTCAATGTCATTCTCAAACAGAGCTTTCAGTATCTCTCTCCTCTTTGTTGCCCTGATGACCGGGTTCTCAAGAACCTGCCTGACCTCCTTCATGGAACATACATTGAGTACAAGCTTCATGTTTTCATATACCTGGTCAAGCGAATCATGTTCGAGCGCAAGGTCAAACAGGGCCCTTGAGTAACGTACCGGTATTTTACTGTCGTTCATTGCGGTCAGTTACGGTTTTCCTCTATCTCTTTAATGTATCTCTCCATGAGCTTCTGCTGTTTAGCATCGGTCTTCAGTGTTTCGCTCACCACTTTTGATGCCACCTCAATTGCCAGCTGTGCCACCTCGCGTTTCACCTCATTTATTGCGCTGATCTTTTCGCGTTCAATAAGGTCCCTGGCGCGCTTTACAAGAGCTTCAGACTCAGTCACGCCACGCTCTTTGGCGTCAGCCATCATTTTATCATAAGCAACGCGTGCGTCACGAAGGATTTTGTCTCTTTCTTCCCTGGCCTTTTTCAGAATTGCCTCATTGTCAGCCTGGAGCACCTTCATTTCCTCGCGGGCTTTTTCGGCAGAATCGAGAGCGTTGTGTATCATCTCCTCGCGGGCCTTTATGGCATTCATTATGGGGCCCCAGGCGAATTTCCTCAGCAGGACAAGCAGGATGAGGAAGATCAGTGTTGTCCAGAAAATGGTCCCGATGGCGGGGCTCGCAAGACTGCTCGCTAGTAACATATCTGTTTTTTCTTTTTGTTTTCTAAAGAAGGCCTGCAACCAACCGTTGCAGGCTTCACATTTTCTTAGCCGATCATTGCGACAACGACTGCAAAGAGGGCTACCCCTTCGATAAGCGCTGCCGAGATGATCATTGCAAGCTGGATCTTTGAATAAGCTTCGGGCTGACGGGCTATGGCGTCCATTGCTGAACCCCCGATACGTCCGATTCCAAGTCCGGCACCTATTACCGCAAGACCTGCTCCTACTGCTGCTAATGTTCCTGTCATGATGTTTGTATTTAATTAAGATAAAAAATATTGTGTGTTAATGATGTTCTTCCTCATGTGTGGCCATCCCGATAAAGAGCGCTGACAGCAGTGTGAAAACATATGCCTGCAGAAATGCAACCAGCAATTCAATACAGTCCATGAAAAGCACAAAACCTACCGAGACCGGGGAGACCAGCAGTGACCTGAAAATAAATATTAGTGATATGAGGCTGAGCACAACAATGTGCCCTGCCGCCATATTTGCAAAGAGACGTATCATCAGCGCAAAAGGCTTTGAAATAAGGCCTACAAGCTCAATGGGGATCATTATCGGCAAAAGCCAGAAAGGCACTCCGGGAGCCGCAAATACATGCCTCCAGTGCGTCTTGTTTGCACTGAACTGCGTGATAAGAAATGTGAAGACAGCAAGGACAAAAGTGATATTGATATTGCCTGTCACGTTTGCCCCAAAAGGAAATATCGGTATCAGTCCGAGAATGTTATTTATAAGAATAAAAAAGAAGACGGTCAGGAGGTACGGCATAAAACGAGAGTACTTCTTCTCACCAATATTTGGGATGGCTACATCGTCTCTTATAAATATGACAACCGGTTCCAGGAAACCCTGAAAGCCCCTGGGGGCACTGATCCCCCTCTTCCTGTATGAGGCAGCCAGGGAAAGCATCAGCCAGACAAGAATAATGGCACTTACCATCATCCCGAAGACGGCCTTCGTAATGGAAAAGTCAAGCGGGATATTCTCCAGGTCAGCAAGGCCTTCTTCACTCATGCGAACTATTTTCCCTTCATATTTGCCTTCGTGTGCTATCCCGAAGCCCTGATATGTATGACCGTGAGCAATATGGCGCGAAGAAAAGAGATGAATCCCGGAGCCTCTGTCATAAATTATCACCGGCAGATATATTGCAACCGAACTGCTGTCCTTCCTCGTCCAGAGATGCCATTCATGAGAGTCGGCCACATGATCTGTAATAAAGCTTTTGGCGTCAAATTCCTGTTCCGGTGCAGCAGCCTTATTCTCTTCCCTGGCAGTGCCGTAAACCGGCGCTGTAAGCATGCCTGCCAGAAGGACTGATAAAATGATCAATAAGTGTAATTTCCTGCCTTTCAAGCTGCTTTTCTTTAGACCGACTTATTTTTCAGGACACTCACAAATGTCAATATAACAAAGAGTGTGAACTCCAAATATAGAACAAAAAACAATATTACTGATGCGGTTTCGCGGTTTTTAAAAATGAGAAAAAAGAGCAGCGCAAACACGAAGGACAATAACATTTTAAACCCGAGTGCCATAAGTGTATGAAACATACTTCTCTCATAATCTTTTTTTAAGCCACTAAAAAAAATGAGGAATGCAGTGAGCGAAATAAAGGCAAATCCGGCAACAAGCGGAAGTGGCAGATGGGCAGGAAAAAGTGTCGGAAAGAGCTTACCGGTAAGGAAGAGGGCAGCCCATGTAAAGAGAGTAATGAGAGAGAGAAAATGATAGTGCCTGGCATAAGGTGAGGCCATTTTTTTATTTTTTTCTGAGGGCCTCCTTTATAATGAGCCACATGGCGGCTATTACTCCGAGGAGAGACAGGATAACTGTAAAAAGGTGTTTTGTTCCGGCCACCTGGTCAAGCTTGACACCTCCGAAGCTGGTGCCGGCGATTATCACCACCATCTGTATGGCGATAGTACTGTATTTGGAGTAGGCGGTCATTCCGCCTTCATCATCACTTTTCTCCTTCTTTTTGTTTGGCTGGGGCTCCTCCATTATCACCATCTTTCATTGTGCAGTTTCCGGTAAAAACAGCTCCCGGTTCTATTGACAGCTTGTCTGTAATGATTGTGCCAAGGATCTTTGAAGAGGATTTAAGGTTAAGCAACTGGGAGACATTGATTTTGCCGTCAACCAGGCCCGAGACTTCTGAATTTTTGCATTCGACCTCACCCTTGACACGGCCGGTAGGTCCAATCACGACCTTGCCCTTGGTTACCATATTGCCGTTCAGGGCACCGTCAATGCGGATATCCCCGTTGCATTTAATATCACCGGTAATTTCAGTGCCCTGACTTATAAGGTTGATGGTGGTACCGTTGTCTGCCTCATTTATCTTTGCCATAGTGTTGAAATATTAATTTTCCATCATTTCATTAAACACACAAATATATAAACTATTGTATAGGATAAAAAAAAGGACGACTATTTCGCCGTCCCGTCAATCTGTAATTATTTCACTTCAGGGTCATAGGCCCATTTCAGCCACATACTTCCCCATGTAAATCCTCCGCCAAATGCTGCCAGAATAATGTTGTCTCCCTTTTTCAGCTTCCCCTCGAACTCCCACAGGCACATCGGAATTGTTGCGGTAGTGGTGTTGCCGTAATTCTGGATATTTATCATTACTTTATCCGGAGAGATACCCATTCTTCTTCCGGTAGCGTCTATGATGCGCAGATTAGCCTGATGGGGTACCAGCCAGGCGATATCTTCCGGTTTCAGATCATTCTTTTCCATGATCTCAGCAGCCACATCAGCCATGCTTGAGACAGCAAACTTGAAGACTGCCTGTCCCTCCTGATAAATAAAATGCTCGCGTGCGGCCACTGTCTCATAAGAGGCTGGTTTTACGGAACCGCCTGCTTTCAGGTGCAGGTATTTCTTTCCCGAACCGTCAACTTTGAAAATGTAGTCCATTACTCCAAACTCCTCTGTTGTTGGCTCAAGCAGTACGGCCCCTGCTGCATCGCCAAACAGGGTGCAGGTAGTCCGGTCGGTATAGTCTGTTATGGATGACATCTTATCAGCGCCCACCACAATGACCTTTTTATATCTTCCCGTTTCAACATATGCGGCCCCTGTCTGGAGAGCATAAAGGAACCCGGAACAGGCTGCATTGAGGTCGAAGCTGAATGCATTTTTTATTCCTACCTTATCTGAAATAATATTTGCTGTGGCCGGAAAGGCCATGTCAGGGGTCACTGTGGCACAGATAAGCAGGTCTATCTCCTCAGGTGCTGTCTTTGTTTTTTCCAGGAGTCCGCTTACAGCTTTTTCTCCCAGATCCGAAGAGCCCAGTCCCTCTCCCTTCAGTATTCGTCTTTCTTTAATCCCCACACGCTGCATTATCCACTCATCAGTAGTATCCACCATGGTAGAAAGCTCCTGGTTTGTGAGACGGTATTCCGGAACCCATCCGTTGATCCCCGTTATGGCAGCTCTTAATTTTGTCATGAGCTTACTGCTTCTTTTATTTTTCTTGCAAGGTCAGCATGCACAACCTCCACTGTCTGGTGGATCATGTTCATGATGGCCTTTCTGTTCGAAACACCATGTCCCACCACAACATTCTCATTTATTCCAACTATGGGTGTTCCACCTACTACCTCAAAATTGAGCCTGTCAAAGAACGGGTCTTTAATGCCTCTTTGTGTTGCTATTCCATAAAATCTTTCAGCCATTTTGAGCACCACGTTCCCCACAAAACCGTCACAGACGATTACGTCCGTCATCTCCGGGGAAAAGAGGGTATGGCCTTCTATGTTGCCGGTGAAGTTAACTGCCGGGCTTTCACGTAAGAGTTCATAAGCTGCTTTTACGGAAGCGGATCCCTTGGATTCTTCCTCTCCTATATTCAGCAGTCCCACAGTCGGATTTTCAATTCCAAGCACATATTTGGCATAGACTGATCCCAGCAGCGCATATTGCAGAAGCACGTCAGCCTTGGAGTCAGGGTTAATCCCCACATCAAGCATCACTGATGACCTGCCGTCAATATTTGGTATGAGCGCAACGAGTGCCGGTCTGAATACCCCGGGAATGACATTTACCGTATAGCTTGCACCAACCAGCATAGCCCCGGTGTTACCCGCGCTTGCAAAGCCGTCAAGCATGCCGCTCTTGAGCATGCCAAACCCTATGGTGATGGAGGAGTCTTTTTTCTGGGCGAAAGCTTTGGCCGGATGATCGGCCATTTCAATTACCTGAGTGGTAGGAACAATATCAAAAAGAGAGGGATCCACGTCCATTGAGGCAAGTTTCTCCCCTATTAATTTCTTATCCCCGATAAGAACCAGTCTGTCTCCTGACGGAAGCTGGCCGAGTGCATCAACAGCACCCTCAATGACAGCATCGGGAGCAAAATCGCCCCCCATAACATCAAGTCCTATTTTCATCTCTTACCCTTTAGCCCCCCGGCAATGCTCAGGCGCTTGTTTTTTTCTCAACGGCAAGCTTGCCTCTGTAATATCCGCATTCAGGGCAGACCCTGTGATAGAGATGAGCTGACCCGCAGTTCGGGCAGGCAGAGACTGTAGGAGCAATGGCTTTGTCATGTGTCCTGCGTTTGTCCCTTCTGGTGCTGGAGTGTTTGTGTTTTGGATTTGGCATCTCAATAAATTATTAAATTCTAATTACTCTTTCTCAGTTTTTTCAGTTCATCCCATCTAGGATCAGATATTTCCTTTCCTGTAACAAGATGCCCTGCAAGTTTCCTGATCATTTCAGGGTCACATGTGCTTTTTCCCCTGGCATCATCAGGATGAGTGCGTTTGATCGGTAAGGCCAGATGAATAAATTCATAAAAGAACTGGCTAAGGTCAAACTGGTACTCATCTACCGGCATTATTATCATGTCCGGATCTGAATCATTCCACTCTTTCCCCTGTTTTACAAACAATTTATTTGTACAGGATAGCTGAATAGGAAATCTTTCCAGACAACGGTCGCAAACTACCTCTGCAGATCCGCTTATCGTTATAAGGAGCTCAAGATGAGTGGAGCGTTTTTCAAGCACAACATCTGCTCTAATCACTCCTGTGCGGATCTCAGACTCTTTAAATGGTTCAAAAAAGTCGTAGCCTATGGAAAAATCGTAGGTATATCTTCCTTCTTTGAGACCTGCGAGCGGTATTGAATACAACCCGGACATAATCCTTTTTTCGGATTGCAAAATTATAAATCCTCTTCTAATAAAAAAAATTATGAACAAAAAAGTAATATTGCCGCAATTATCCGTCATTCACCGGCAATTATCAGCATCTCACCGGAATCTGCATTTCAGGCTTAAAGTAACAGAATAAATTTGCTGAGTAAACATCTGAGACGATATGAAAGATAACCAAAGTAATCCATTCAGCGGCCTTGCAAAATTCCTCATTTCGGTTGGGCTTGTGATGATAGCTGCAAAAACAGACCTGCTTAGCCTGGGATCGACATCTGACTATTTCACATGGGAGATGCTACTGATCCTTTTCGGGCTTTTTTCCCTGCTGAGCCTCGAGATTGTTTCTGCCGTTCTCCTTTTTGCTGCAGGATTTTATTTCCTGATGCCTGAAATGAATGTGCAGCTTTCACCATTTTATAAAGAAATATACTGGCCTTCAGTCCTTGTTCTGGCCGGTATTGCATTCATGATCAGGCCTTTTACAAAAAAAAGAAGATAACCAATTAATATTAAAACTATGGAAACGAACAAACAGACACCGGACAAACGCCCTGACTCCAACAGGTTCATTATCGGAATACTACTGGTAATAGCCGGTTTTATCCTGATCCTTGAGAAGACTACAGTTCTTCCTGACCCTCTCGATCACTTCATAGATGATATAATCTTCTCATGGCAGATGCTGCTTATCGTAATTGGAATTGTCACACTGACAGGCTCAGGTAACAAGACGCCTGGGATTATACTGATCTCAGTAGGAGGATTTTTTCTCATCCCGGAACTTTTCACCGATTATTTTGAGTCATTCAACTTCTTCTGGCCCGCACTGTTCATTGTAATCGGTGTGGTGATGCTGATCAACTCACGCCGTCTTGGTGACAGGATCAAAACATTCTCTACCGACACCAAGGCTGACATGATAGACTATGTGAATATATTCAGCGGTGCAGAGCGCCAGCTCATAACGGATAATTTCATGGGTGGAAAGATCACTTCGATTTTTGGCGGCGGAGAGGTTGATCTTACCCGCTCATCACTTTCACCGGGTAACAGTACCATCGAAATAACATGTATATTTGGTGGTACAACAATAATCGTCCCCGAGAGCTGGAATGTGATTATCAATGTAACACCTATTCTTGGCGGCTTCTCTGATGGCCGCAGACTTTCAGGTGAAGTATTGAAAGACACAACCAAGACCCTGACTATAAGAGGTATGGTTATTTTCGGAGGGGGCGAAATAAAGTGTCATAAATAGCCCATGAAACATCCCGTACTCGAAAAGAGATCAAGAGTTATAATATGGTGGCTGGCCTGGCTCCTTATGGCAGCAGGCCAGTCATTATTAATTTTTTTCGCTTACGGCAGCTCCCCGGGTGTTGCCGCTGCTGACGGTCTGATATCCATGGTCTCCCTCGGGGCACTGGGACTTGCCATCTGGTTCCCGCTCAGGTATATGCAGAAAGGAAGCAACCAGTTTCTGATTGCCAGTTCCAACCTGCTGGTCACCGGAATAATTACCATTGTCTTCTGGATTCTTGCAAACAGGTTACTGCTCAGGTCCATCGTTACAGACAAGGAGGCCTATGAACTATTCTGGGGTTCCACAGTTGTTCTCAGGATTGCTTCCGGGGTCCTGCTTTATTCCATGATAATTCTTACTTACTATCTTTTCATCAGTGCCTCCAGGCTTGCGGAAAAGGCCGCTTCACAATCAAAGCTTGAGTCCCTGGTACGCGAGGCAGAGCTTAAGATGCTCAGATCTCAGATAAATCCCCACTTCCTCTTCAACAGCCTCAACTCAATAAGCTCTCTCACACTTACAGACCCGCCGGGGGCACGTGACATGATAGTCAAGCTTTCCGATTTCATGCGGTATTCTCTCTCGTCACGCAATGACCAGCCTGTGACACTGCACAACGAAATGGAAAGTTTAAGACTCTATCTTGAAATAGAAAAGGTCAGGTTCAGAGAACGCCTGATCATAGAAGAAAATATTGATGACGAGTGCCTTGTAGCTCTTCTGCCAGGGCTCCTCCTTCAGCCTCTTTATGAAAATGCGGTAAAACACGGCGTTTATGAATCAACCGGAACAGTGGTTATCAATACCTCGGTAAGAAAAGAGGAAGACAGTATTATTGTTGCAATTTCCAATACGGTTGACCCTGATTCAGTTGTCACAAGGAAGGGTGCCGGCATCGGGTTAAAAAATGTCAGGAGCAGGCTTGGGCTCTTTTTCGGGAATGAGGCCAACCTTGTTGTCAGCCGTAATGACAACAGTTTTACGGTGACAATGAATTTTCCCTTTCGCATCGCACAAAGCTGATATCAAATAACAGTCTCATCAAAATGAATAAAATCAGGGTTCTTATAATTGAAGACGAAGCTCCTGCAAGGGATCTGCTGAGGTATATGCTCAGTTATCATCCGGAAGCTGAGATAATAGGTGAATGTGCCGACGGTTTTTGCGGTGTCAGGGAGATAAAGGAAAAAAGACCTGATCTGATCTTCCTCGACATTCAGATGCCAAAACTGACAGGTTTTGAACTCCTTGAGGTACTCGATGAAAGGCCGGAGGTTATTTTTACAACCGCCTTTGACCAGTATGCTATAAGGGCATTCGAACTGAATGCAGTTGATTATCTTCTCAAGCCTTTCTCGCAGGAGCGTTTTGACGAAGCACTGGTAAAAGCGGTAAGCCGTATCGGAAAAGGTGTAAAAGAGACTGAAAAGATAGACAGGCTCATCACCGCAACGAGTGAGGCCGAAGGTCCGCTTACAAGAGTCGTATTCAGAAAGGGAGCAGGCATAAAGATCATTCCTCTTAACCTTATTTCGCATATCGCTGCCGAAGATGATTATGTGATGATACATTACAATGAAGGCAAAGCGCTGAAAACAAAGACAATGAAGTATTACGAGGAGCATTTGCCCCCATCTCTTTTCATGCGTGTTCACAGATCCTTCCTGGTAAATATTGAATTTATCACGAAGCTGGAGCCCTACAGTAAAGACAATTACGTTGCAGTTTTAAAATCCGGAGAAAAGATCCCGGTCAGTCGAAGTGGTTACAAGTCGCTTAGAGAGAAGCTCAGTTTTTAATCCCTCTCCTTTAGCCGGTTGCATCTGTCTGAAAAGGCAAATATCCGTCCGGCAATCCTGTACTTTTTAAAAACAAAACGCGGCACCGGGTCATATCCATGCGTTCCGCCCGGACGGCACCGAAGTATTCTTCCTGTTGCCATTACTATGCCCCGCCAGGGGCCGTGCAGCATGAAAGCATCAATGGCAAATTGAGAACAGGTAGGTACATGACGGCATGAAGGCGGGGTCAGGGGAGAGATAAACCAGCGGTAAAAATATACCGGGACAAGAAGTAAGAAAGATAATATCTTTGTAAGCAATTTTGCCATCACCACAAAGATAACCGGAAAAATACTGACAATCTGGCGTAAATCGAAAACCATACAGGACTGGCACCGGTTTTGGTAATATAAAGGGAAATATCAGGAGGATTAACAATGGACGGAATGTTTATGCACAATGGAAGTTTCCGGATCATTTTTATAGTATTCATGCTTCTAAGCTGGATAGTCAGCTCCAGACTTAAGTCGAAATTCAGAAAATATTCAAAGGTCCCGATAGCGGGTGGCATGACCGGCCGTGATGTGGCGGAGAAGATGCTGCGTGACAATGGCATCAGTGATGTCATGGTAATGAGCGTACAGGGCGAACTTACGGACCATTATAATCCGCTGAAGAAAACCATCAACCTCAGTCGCGAAATTTATTCGGGAGCCAGGGACTGACCCGGGGAGAAGGCTACCTGCCCTCAACATAGAGAAACTTTGTCTGTTTAACCAGATACCTGACGACGCTCCAGAAAATGAGGGCGCCAATAAGAAATCCCATATAAAGGGGTTCCATATAAACCTTTCCGGTTATTGCAAGATTGCGGAATACGTCGAGAACGGCAAATACTATAAACACATTCGTGATGCTGTTATATTCACGTTTGAGTACATTCCTGAATGAAAAGGAGAGATTTGACGGTGTGTGATTTTTAAACCGGGGAATGACGGCTCTTACCCTGAATGCCCAGATATCATACGCTTCTCCGAATTTACGGCGCAGGAACTGTTCTTCGGCAAAGATGATCCTCTCATAGTAAAGCCAGAAGGCCAGGATGAAAATAATAAGGAACCACACTGACCTGAGAAAGAGAACAGGTCCCAGCCACATGAAAAAGTTACCGATATATAGAGGGTGCCTCACAACTGAATAGACGCCGGTTGTATTTAGATCATCAGCCAGCTGGTCAATCACATTTCGGCCTGAAGTATTATGGGGTACATGTCCCACAGTATATGAACGGATCACCTCTCCGGTGACAGCTACAGCAATGCATATCAGTTCCCAGGTATAGTTGAAAAAAATCACGCTACGGTTTGCGATGAACAGATAAACAACAGCCATAACTATAATCGCTGCCGGCAACCAGCTTCTTCTTCTGAACAGCCAGTTCCCGGATTTCTCAAGTTCATGGACCAGTGACATACTTCTCGGAGTTAATACCGTAAAAGTATGAAAATTTCAGAAACTATACTTAATCCTTATGAAGCCGAGGTTGATCCTGGTATTTGTGCCACCGATAATACTGCTGAAGTGCTGCCATAAAAATGAGAAATCAACATTTTCTGCCAGGGAATAATCAATTGAGGGGCCTGCAAAGAAACCGTCAAGGTCGGGGTACCATATTGCTGAAGCTGTGATGTTTAACAGAGGCATGGGAGTATAGGTCAATTGTCCCATCAGGGTAAATTCAGAAAAAGCAAGCTGACTTGCCGTAAGTTCTCCGCTGTATAATTCGTCGAAATCTGAAAGTTCCAGCGGGTTATTGCAGTACATAACCTGTGATACGGCCATCAGCCTCTCCGAGAAACTCTTGTCAATCCCTGCGGTAAAAATAACAGTGCCGTCACTCAGCCCGATGTTTTCAAATGGCTGGAACCAGGTAGCTTCACCCCTGATTGAATAGGAGCCTATCGAGCCTGACCAGCCAAAGCCTCCTACAATTGTGTTTTCATCAGTCTCGCCGGCCAGGATCTGCAGGTCAATGTTCCTGATATTAAACCGGTAAAGTGCGGCGGCAGTCACCTTGCCTTCGTTATTTATTTTCACTGCCATCTCTGCGGCGGAAGAGGGGCTGGTGGAATAAATCATTCTCACCGCATCGCTTCCGGGTCTTTCGATATAGTCAAAGTCAAAAAAGGAGTAGGTATTGAATATGTCATTCGGGTTCCATACCAGTGACTGGCTCCAGTTGATGCGCTGACGGCCCGCCCTTACCTGCAGTTTTCCTGCTGTGAAGTCAATCCAGGCCCTGTCAATGGTTGTATTGAAAATGAATGATCTTTCATTAATTACATTCCAGGAGAGATCGGCCCACCCGACATCAGAATCAAGCGAAGCGCTGTAGCGCGGATCAAATCTGACCATGTCACCGGTTATAAATCTGTTCCTGACTTCAAGGTTGAAGGTTATTTTTTGTCCGGCATAAGCCTTCAGGTTGACTCTGTTATGCAGCATGCTGCTGTTGATCCATTCGCCTCCCAGCGAGTCAAACATGGCGCTGTGGAGCCAGCTGGTATAGCCACCGGCTGACACGGCCCGTTCCCTAACCTGTGCTCCGGCATAAAATGAAAAAAGTAAAAGTGAAATAACCAGGACTGTGGCTTTTTTCATTTTCTCTTAGAGTGCATAATGTCTGATACCACCCTGCCATCTTCAAGGGTTATTACCCTGTGGGCTCTCTTCATGACCCTTGCATCATGCGTTGAAAATATAAAGGTCATCTCCTCCTCTTTATTCAGCTTTTCCATTATATCGAGCAGTGATTCTGCAGATTTTGTATCAAGGTTTGCAGTAGGCTCATCAGCAAGAACAAACTCCGGATGTGTTGCAAGAGCACGCGCAACGGCAACTTTCTGCTGCTGTCCGCCTGAAAGCTGTGAGGGACGGCTGCCTGCCCTGTCTGCCAGACCAACTGATTCAAGAAGCTCCCCGGTGCGTGTCATACGTTTTTCACGCGGCCATTTCTGAAGGTTCATGATGAATCCAATGTTTTCGGCAGCAGTAAGAACAGGAATGAGATTATATGACTGAAAAACAAAACCTACATGTTCCATCCTGAAATCGATCAGCTCAGTTGGCCGCAGCTCAGAGAGACGATGACCGGCAACCAGTATCTCTCCCCCCGTTGGCTGGTCGAGCCCTCCGAGCAGATTCAGGAGGGTTGTCTTTCCCGAGCCTGACGGTCCGACAATTACAGCAAAATCACCTTTCTCAAAGCTGAGTGTAACCCCCCTGACAGCATCTACGGCAACTTCGGTGTCATGGTAGGTCTTATGCACATCGTTGATTTCCAATACTTTCATCATTATCTTTTTTAATTATTTGTACCTCTTATAGCATCAGCCGGATTAAGTTTTAAAGCCTTAAGTGCCGGATAGATTGAAGAAATGATTCCGGTAAGCACAATGAGTATGGTGGTGATAATAAAAAACTGCGTATCGATAGTCGGGAAAAGATGCGCTGTCCAACCTATAGCTTCCATTCCCTCGCTGTATTTTACAAGGTTTATGCCCTTCTCAGCCGTGGCCGCAATTACGGCACCTCCTACCGCCATGCCCGTGAGGCCACCGATGACAGAGAGGAAAACAGACTCAAGCATGATCATCATGAAGACCCGGCGATGGTTCATCCCGATAGCAGCAAGCATGCCCAGTTCTCTGGTCCTCTCCAGGACTGACATCAGCATTGTATTGACAATCCCGAATGAGAGTGCCGCAAGTATTATCACCATAAACACAGCATATATTTGCCGGACCATATCAGCCATCATCCCCAGGTCAGGCTGTATCTCCTTCCAGCTCAGTACTTCCATACCGGGCAGGGCAGCCCTTATGCTTCCGGTAAGATCATCTGTGAGGTCACTTTCATCAAGCCTGACCAGGACCCTGTGATAGAGACCCTCATCAATACCTGTCAGTCGCCACAGATCTTTTATGGGAACGAAAACCGACATAGCCTCAAACATGTCATTATTGGTTCTGAAAATTCCGCACACCCGCAATGCCGCCCCCGTCTGAATGTTATTCTTATCCAGGAACGATACAATTATTTTTGAGCCTTCCCGATAAGACCAGGCTGACTCTTTTATCTTCATCCCGAACCGCTTATTCTCTGCAGGGGTCAGGAGGCTGGAAAATGCTTCCGCGAATTTCTTGTCTGAAGTAAACCTCTCGTCCAGCAGCGGCTCCAGTTTTGATATGACAGTGCCGGATATTCCCTCCTCCTTTAATCGTTCAACAGACTCATCCGTGAGGATATACCTGATAATGTTTAGTTCTTTGGCAAGCTTCTCGCCTATAACCGCACTGGTGAATTTGGTGTCAGCCTCAAAAAAACCGCCTGTGCCGGCAATAATCTTTTCTGAAAGTGTAAAGATCTCTCTCTCCTTTTCAATGTCTATCCCGTTAATCTCGACCCCGGTACTCCTGGCAGCCGTGGAGGCAATACCACGCACAATTAATCTTCCTGTTACTGATTCCACACCCTGAATAGTATCAGGCACTGAGGTGACTGAAGAATAATCCCTGATGACATTACTTACATCACTATTGCTTCTGAAGTCCTTGTTATTGATTTGTATATGAGACAATTCCTCATTCACGGCAGCGTCAATCCGTTGTACTACCGCGCTGTTCATAACAGCAATGGTAAACACCCCGGCAAACACTCCAATAGTCACTGCCGCAATGACTATCAGGCTTCTGGTCTTGTTCCGCCATACATTTTTCCATGCAATATCCGTAATCATATCTTCGGCTTTTATGCTCTCATGGCATTTATTATGTTCAACCTGAAAATCCTCCGTGCACTTAACGCCATTGCTATGCCCAGAATTATAAGTACCACTACTGTCTGCCACAAATAATATGAGCCAGGAAGCATTGTTGGCATCACAGGCTCAAAGCCATAATCCTCATACATGCGGGCTATCTCTCCGGTAAATCTTAAAGGATGAACATTACCGTAAATTACCAGCGGCAATGATGTGATTACTCCTGCTACCACTCCCAGCAGGCCTATCAACAGCATCTCAAGGGTTATCACTTTTGCCAGTTTCTTTTTCTGCATCCCTATTGATACCAGCATCCCGAACTCCCTGCGTCTCTCAGCGAGCATCATCAGGACTGTTCCGAAAACGCCAAAGGCGATAACGAGATAGAGTATCCCTATCATTATCATTCCGCTCTTATTGTCGGCATCGATCTGGTTACTAAGCAGGGCATTCAGCTCACGATACGTACGTATCATCAGAGGGTCTTCAAGAATAGCCCCCAGTCTGTCTGCTGTCAGCAAGACCTCATCATCGTCATTATCGTTAAGCTTGAGAACGGCTGTTGTGGCCATGCCGGGAGCGGCATACAGGTCACGGGCCGTTTCTATGGGCAGATATACAATGATATTATCAATATCAGGTGCCGGCAGTTTCACAACGCCCCTGATGACGTATTTGCCGGCAGCAGAAGTACCGTGATAGCCCTGGCCCATTAAGACCAGAGTGTCGCCAACTCCTGCCTTCAGATAATCAGAGAGCCCATTGCCTATCAGAATGCCATCACGGATCTCACTGTCAAGATAATTATTGACGAAAGAGGCATGCCTGCGTATGACCGGCATAATGACTGCAGAGTCTCTGGCATTAATAGCAAGATCAAGCATCAGCCTGCCATCGCTTGAATAAGACTCCTTAGCAAAGATATCCAGAAGCTTTTTAGTATTATCCGGCACTTTCTCTTTTTTTATGTTCTCTATCGCTTCAGGTTTCAGCTTGTACTTTACAAGCCTGTTCCTGATGTCAGAGACCCGGTCTTCTCCTACAGGGTCTATTCCCATGACCATCACACCCTGCGTGCGGCTGCCGGCGGCTGCCAGGGCAAAGGATTCAAACCGGGGCACCACGGCGGCAACGTTAGGGTCTGACGATATGCTGTCAATAAGTGACCTGTCAAGTATAAAACTGTTATCTACCACCGGATCATCAAAATAGTCTTTATGCTGTAGCTGCAGATAACCGGTATAGGATTCAATGGCGTTCTGGAACATACGCTCATATGCTCCAAGCTGGAATGATCTCATTACCAGCGCAAAAAAAACTGCAAAAAACACAGAGGCAGCAGTTATCAGTGTCCTCCTTTTATTACGCCACAAATTTCTCCAGGCAAGCTGGTAGTCTTTCATAACCCTGTTGAATTAATCCTGTAACATAATTATCTGATACTTTTCATATTCTGTTGAGAGAAGAAACCGGCGTCAAGGGTGATGTTAAATTTCATTTCAATGATTTTCAGAACCGTTTTGTTGCCGGGGTTTTCAGCAGGAACAAGTTCAATAATGGTTGGCAGGAGCCTTCCATCAAGCACTTTAAGTTCTGATCCTCTTTCAGATCTCACCATATAGCCGTCCTCGTCATAAAGTTCGGCTTTGAGAACAATGTATTCCTGTTTGTCAACCCACCATAACTGGTAACCCCAGAGCACATCAGCATCCTCCCTGGCCGTCAGCCTTATCTTCCAGCATGGCCGTCCGTCAGTATCCTCCTCGCCTTCAATTGAATGAGTGTAATCATCTACTACTGATGATTCCTTCAGGATGTCATCATTAGTGTAGTCTGAGCCCATCCATCCCTGTGACATCATTGACGGCGGGAGCTTTATCAGCCTGTTTATTGCCGGGTTCCAGCTCCACATCTCACTTCCGCGTTTCAGGAAGGTCTGGCCTTTCTCGCGTGACGGAGCCGTAATGAGGGTCAGGGCGTAGTCATCTTCCATTGACCAGGACCTGAACTCCACGGTCCTCTGCCATGTGGGTCTCACTATGGTCATTGCCATGACGCTGTAACCGCTCTTTTCACCGTTGAATTTCTCATCTGCACGACGGATGATTTCAGTGGCACTGACCTGTTGCGCCGAAAGGGAATCGCATATCAGCAGGATGGCTGTAAATGCAATAGTAAGCTTTTTTGTTCTTTCGGTATTTATCATTTTTGCATCTCCGGTTAAAAACATACTAATGACTTCGGTGGCAGCCCCGTGGCCGCAGCCATCAGGTAAAAAAAACGAAAAGCTAAGTTACACTAATTGTCTCAGAAACCTTCAGTATTTTTTACCAATTTATCCCTGGTATTTTCGCCTTCGGTCTTTTTAAGCAACTCTGAAAGCCATGTTCCGTACATCGGGTTAGGCAGGACAATATATTTTGTCCCGAACAATTTTCTCTTCCGGTCGGCATCTGAAAACCCCAGATCCGCTCCCCGCTTTTCGAAGACGGCATCAAGATCAGCAAGGTTATCACCTATAAGGAGAAGTATCTCGCAGCTGTTTTCGAGCTGCGCCCGTCTCTCTACTTTTGAAGATACGCTGCCCTTTAGGAGCATGTGAGTGCTGTCTGCATCGGAAAAACCAAGCCTGACCATGTTCGCAAGAGTGGGGGCAAGTTCCGTTGTTTTGCGGTTTGAAACATAGAACACCTCAACACCAAGTGAGTCAGCAAATCGGGTGAACTCAACCGCTCCCGGAAGTGGGTCTGCCGTAGCAAGCTCAACCCAGCGAGTCCAATCCTGATCATTAAATCCTTTGTTTTCTATTATCTGCCAGCCCTGAAACGGGCTGTTGTCTAGCACTGTTTCATCAATATCCATTACGACTGCAGGTGTTTTTTTACCCTCCGAAACGGCTAAATTGTTCACCAGGGCAGCTTCAGCATTACTGTAACACTGGTAATACATGGCCTTCATTTCAGCTGATTTCTGGTACCATAGTGTTGCCAGCAGGAGCCGATCCTGAGACTCAGCCCCTGCACTGCTTTTAGTTTTTATGCTCCCGCAGGCTGTCAGCAGAAGCAGCCCGGCAATGATCAAAGTTCTCGTCTTCATGTTTTATGTAATTGTATGTGAGCTCCTTATGAATTCATTATTAGATTATTATCCGCTATCTAAATAACAAATTATTGTCTGATCTTGGCTATTATATTGTGAAAGATATTTATCTTTAACAGGTTATATCAAAACGTATTCTACAATGTCTACATTAAAGCTGATGCTGGGGATGATCCCTTCCACTTCAAAACTGGAACAGGAGGAGAAGGCACTAATCGCCGAATATGAAAAACTGATATCCTTCACAGGTTCCGAAGCGCTTGCCAGATATAATGACCTTCATGACCGGGTCACTTCTGCCGGATTTATTCAGAAAAAGAAGGAGATTGAATCCCTCACATATAAAGGCTCTGAGGAACATGCAAGGGAAACTGAGTTTTTCTCTCTTAAAAAAGCAAAGGATATCGCGCTTTATTTCAAGACAGAGGGCGGCGCGCTGCTGAGAAACTTCACCTCCCTTGATGGTTCAAAAAAAATCTCTGATCTCGAAGATCTTGAGAGGTTTATTCAGTCGCCCGAATTCAGACAGAAAGAGCGGATGAAGCCGGTTACATTTAAAAATACTGAGGAATACGGGAAATTCCTTGAATATAAAAAACTCAAAGGTGACAGGGAAGTGAAGAAAAAACTGAACCCTGATAAAGTAAAAAGATTCGATGAACTCAAAATGTTTGTCACCTCAGCCGCTTTCCTCGTAATAAAAAACAAGAAGCCGGTCACCTTCAGGGATACTCCCGAATATCAGAAACTCCTTGATTATAAGGATAAAAAGAGTGCAAGAGATGTTGTCTCCTACTATAAATTCAAAGCATCAAAAGAATACAGCAATTATGTAAGTGTAAAAGATTCTGCGAGGCTGAACAGATTCTTTGAACTGGAGAAATATCTTAAGACTAAAGAGTTCACAGAGAAGAAGGAATATTTCCTTGATAAGCGCCGCTTTGAGAAAACAGACATGTACAAGGAGTTGTCAGCATATAATGATCTAAAGAATTCTCCTGATATTAAGTGGTACTTCAGTGTGAAGGACTCCGGCAAATTTGATCTGCTGAAGAAGCGAGAGCTAACCTTCAGTGATGAGTTTGATGGAGACGCTCCTGACAGGAAGAAGTGGCTCAGCAAATACTTCTGGGGAGATAAACTGCTGCATGACAGCTACAGTGTTGCCACTGATCTTCAGTTCTATACTCCTGCGGAGAATTTTGAAGTACGCCACAGCGTCCTGCGTATTATTACCAGGCCGCAAAAGATCAGCGGAAAAGTCTGGGATCCAGAGAAGGGATTCTTTACAAAGGAATTTGCCTTTACTTCAGGACTTCTTAACTCCGGCGTCTCATTCAGGCAGAAGTACGGAATTTTCACTGCCAAGATAAATCTCTCTGATCCTGCTGTCCGTAATGCATTCTGGCTTCTGGGCGACCGGATAACTCCGCACATTGATGTATGCCGTTCAGGCAGCGGGAAGGTCTGGTTTGATCTGTTCTCCCCAACGGGAAACCACTATAAGAAAAATATAGGATCCAGGTACCTTTCTGGCTTTTTCATATTCTCTCTCGAATGGAGACCGGAAAGTCTTGTCTGGAAAATAAACGGTGAAGAGGTAATGAGGGAGACCTCCGGGGTGCCACAGGAAGAGATGTATATAAACCTTGCAGGCGGCGTTGACCGGCCCGTGGGAGGTATCTCATCGATGGAGGTTGACTGGATAAGGGTCTATCAGTTTAAATAAAAAGAACAAGGATATTATCCTGAGTCCCGCGGAAAGAGCGGGACTTTTTTTGCAGTAGTGTAACAAAAGGGCGATCGGGAGCGTCTTTATATTGTCACTGACAGATTAATGACAGTCAAGGAGTATAACATGGCCGTAAAAGAGTACGGCGATCACATATACAGGTTCATTTACCGCAGCCTTAAAGACAGCGGAAGGGCCGCTGATATTGTGCAGGACACCTATGAAAAGCTCTGGAGAAATGTCACTGAGATAGAATATGACTCTGTAAAAGCCTGGCTCTTTACCTCTGCATATAACAGGATGATAGATGTGATACGCAAAGATTCGAGGCTGGTTGCGGTTGAATTCTATGATGATTCATCGCTGTTTGCCGAGGAAAATAAAAGTGACCTTAACGAATTGCTGCACAATGCCCTACAAAAACTACCACCGGCACAGCGTTCGGTAATTCTGCTGAGGGACTATGAAGGCTACAGTTATAAAGAAATCGGATCCATTACAGGGCTTTCAGAGGCACAGGTAAAGATCCATATATTCAGGGGTCGTGTTGCAATGCGCAATTATCTTGTAAAAACATCAGTATGGCAATGAGAAACGAGAATGACATCCCGGGGCTTATTCCCTTTGATGACAGATATCCCTCTCCGGAGAATCTCTTCAGGAGGCCTGAGGATATGAGTGATGATCAGTTTGCATTGCTGGCTGCCGCATGGGCTGATGGTGGCCTGGATCATGAACACCTGTTTGAATTTGAGTCCCACATTGCAGACAACCCTGAAAGAAAAGCAATGGCAGAGGAATTTAAAAGGATACGACTAACTCCCGGCAATGAAAAATGGCATGGACGAGACGCCAGTTTAAAAACCACCGAAATGGTCATAATCTTTAAGCGTGTGATGTATGTTGCCCTGGCTTCAGCTGCTGTGTTTCTTGCCTTTTTCACTCTCACTCCCCTGCTAAAAAAGACCATTACAGAAAGCAGTCCTGTCATACTGCCTGAGACAGAAATAACTGCAACAATGAAGGAGCCTGTTCCGTCAGCTCTCCCCGTTGATGCTAAAGTGATAATCGTGAACACAAAAAATATCCCTGTCTCCCAAAATGTCACTGATCCTGTTCAAATGGAGAGCAGATCATTCCCCCGCACCACGCCACTTACCGTGAGCAGTGATCCGGGGACAGTCAGGTTTATTAGCGGCCTAAATACAACGGAGCTCATATCTATGACAAAATATCAAATGCCTGCTGAAATCCTGAATGATCCCGCTGATGTAAACTGGATAATGAAAGGCATCACAGCCCTTTCAAAAATTATTACAAAAGATGATAAGCCGGTTAACGGATATCTGATTGCCGGCGCATGTGTGAAAGGCCTCAACACTGTTCTTGGGTGGGAAATGGAATTTGAAAGGGTTTTGTCTGATGAGGGCAAACCCATTTCCCTGAATTTCAGTTCATCACTGCTCTCGTTTTCCTCGCCGGTTAAAAAAAGTATTCAGGAGCCGTAACTTTCAGCGGCATCAATTCGTCTCAGCTATATAATCATAATTAAACTTTCAGATATGAAGAGGATAATATCATTTTTAATTGCAGGAACAATCCTGTTGCTTCCGGCAGCCGGACAGGAGAATCAGGAAAAACTTAAAAAGCTTGAAAATCTGGAACAGCAGACAGAGCTGGCAAATCTGCCTGACACCCTGGTGCTTGAAGAGGAGGATATCATGATTGCGGACCAAGAGACAATAGCTGATGACACTGCCGTGTTCAGAATCGGCAATGACGTTGTGGTCATCGAAGATACCGGCAATGAGACTATCATTAAGTTAGGGCACAGAGGTGCAAGGATAAATGATGAAGATGACGAGACTGATGCTGAAGAGTTCCCTGATAACAGCCGTATGTCACACCGCAGCAGCAGTTTCAAGGGGCACCTCGGGGGACTGGAGCTGGGTTATAACAATTATCTTACCGCCTTCCGGACCACTTCTCTGGAGCCGGAAAACAGCTTCCTGAACCTGAATTCTACAAAGTCAAAGGCTTTTAACATTATTTCTCCTGGCGTCAATCTGGGAATTACAAGGCGCTTCGGGCTGGTGACGGCATTAGGCATAAATTTCAACAATTACAGGTTTGACAGAAATAATAGCATCTCAGTTGACGCTGAAGGTGTTATTATACCTGAGTATCCTCTGACCGCCGACTATGAAAAAAGTAAACTGGCAACAGTGTATGCTGTTTTACCCGTGATCCTTGAGGCCCAGATACCTGTCTCTCACGGTAGTGCAATAAATATCGGGGCAGGAGTAGTAGGAGCTGTCAAGCTGGGTTCTCATACCAGGGTCGTTTATTATGAAGATGGCAAACAGAAAGTAAAAAACCGTGATGATTTCAGCCTTAACCTGCTGCGTTACGGCGTTACCGCCCGCCTTGGATATGAAATGATACAGTTGTACGGCACATGCTATCTCTCACCAATGTTTGAAAAGGGAAAAGCGCCGGAGCTATATCCTTTTGAAGTAGGCATTGCTTTGACATTCAACGACTGACCTGTTTTCTCCCGCTATATGAAGGCCGCTCTTCCAGTGAGCGGCCTTTCTTTTTTTAATTATCTTTACACGCGGTGAACGCTGACTTTCAGCAGGTATCTAAAACCACAAACCGCGCAGACATGAGATTACTACTTATCAGCAATTCAACAAATGCCGGAGAGGCATACCTTGATTATCCAAAGAAGAATATCAGGGATTTTCTGGGAAAGGAAAAAGTTAAGGCTTTATTTATCCCCTATGCCGCTGTAACTTTCTCATATGACGATTATGAGAAGAAAGTGCAGGAACGTTTCAGGGAGGTGGGACATGATGTCATATCAATTCACCGTTTCGCCGACCCGGTGAAAGCTGTGAACGAAGCTACAGCCATCGTAGTCGGTGGCGGCAATACCTGGATGCTTGCCAAATGCCTTATTGACAATAAACTGTTCTCTCCTGTGCGCAAAAAAGTCAAGGCCGGAACCCCCTATATCGGATGGAGCGCCGGATCAAATGTTGCATGTCCGACTATCCGGACTACCAATGACATGCCCGTGACAGAGCCTTCCTCCTTCCGCGCGTTTAACCTTATTCCTTTCCAGATAAATCCTCATTACCTCGATGCTAACCCGGCAGGACACGCCGGGGAGACACGTGAACAAAGGATTCATGAGTACATCGAAGTGAACCCCGGTATTTTTGTCGCCGGGTTGCGCGAGGGAACCATGTTCCTGGTTGAGGGTAAGAAACTCTCACTCATCGGTCCCCGAAAAGCGCGTATCTTTACAAGGGGCAGCGAACCATTCGAGGCAAGCCCCGGCGAAGATCTTTCATTCCTCCTTTCACGGAAAAAATAAAATGTGCCAGTCTTTTGAAAAATGAAACTTTCCCGTAAGATAGTCCTGATAATTTTTATTCTCTTTTCCCTCTCTGTTGCCGTACCGGGCATCTATGCCCTGCTGAGACGCGACCAGCTGGCTGCTGACCTCATTGAAAAATTCAACAAGACCTTAAACACAAAAATATCTTACGGAAGCATAAATGTCACAATTTTTGAGTCTTTCCCCAGTATCACGGTCAGGTTCAATGAGCTTCTTATCTCACCTTCTCCTGACTATGACAGATCACAGTTTGACGGCGAAGGCAATGACACCCTTCTGTATGCATCATCGCTTTCCCTGGCAGTTCACCTCCCGTCGCTCCTGACCGGTACAATAGCCGTAAGAAGCATCACTGCCAGGGACGGAAAACTGTACGTACTGACCGATGACCGGGGTAAAATAAACTATGAGCTATTTTCTCCTGAAGAAAAAGGTGGTGGAAAGAACCTGAAACTCAACAGTATAACAGCCAGGAACATAAAGACCGTCTATTCTGACAAGGAGTCAAAACTGAGAATTGCAGGCATAATTGAAGAATCCAACCTTAGCGGCGAGATCCTCGGAAGCGGTATTTTTCTGACCATTTCTCTCACTTCCGGCATTTCATCACTTGACATTTTAGGGAAGACCATCTATAATATTCCTGCTAAAGCTATAATAAGACTTCGTAAAACTGACAATTCCCTGTCAATTGCACGGGGTGCAATTGATCTTGCAGGGCTTAACTTCGGAGTTGATGGTACTGTAAATTACAGCTCAGGGACTCTCGACATGTCAATTGAAGGAAGGAAGATAAATATCTCAGACCTTGTTGCCAGGCTTCCGGAAAAATGGAAGAAAGAAACTGCGGGGCTCAATCCTGACGGACTCATTGACCTGACCTGCATCCTGACGGGGGCATACGGGAAGAAAGGATCCCCGCATTTTGACGTCAAATATAGCCTGTCGCGCGGCCGGCTGAGCAATCTTACTCCCGGGCTTAATGTAAACAACCTTTCATTCAGCGGCAGCATGACCAACGGTAAGCTGAATGATTCGCGGACATTTGTTTTTGCAGTTGACACTCTCACCACTTCATTCGGCCAGGCTTATTTTACCGGATCATTCAGACTCCGGAATCTTATGAAGCCCGAAATTCACCTCTCACTTTCGGGTGACCTGATTTTTGACGATCTGAAGAAGCTTATTAAAACAGACTTCTTAAAAGGTCAGGAAGGGTCCGTTAAGGGGAGCATTAAACTTTCGGGAACTCTTCCTGACAATGCAAGATTCTCTGCCTCTGACCTCCCTGCGCTTCATCCTGAAGCTAAATTTAACTTCAGCGAATTCGGCGCTGGCCTGGGAACAAAAGGCATGTCTTTCTCAAATGTCAATGGATCTGTCATTATAAAAGAACATCTGAACACTGATAATCTTAAGTTTTCCTATAAGGGACAAAACTTTTCTGTCAGTACGGAGATGCAGAATTTTATTGCCTGGCTCGCCGGAAGACCTGAAACAATGAATATAACGGGGGATATCCATACAGACAGATTCATAACAACCCTGTTCACCGGGAGTGAGAACGACACGACAAGCAGCGAAAAAGGAGGCTTTAATATTTTCCCCCGCAACGTGTTGATGGCCGTGAGACTTACCGCGGACAGCATTTTCAGCAAAGGATTTACAGCGTCAAATTTCAGGAGCAATCTGACATACCGCCCATATGTCATGACCTTCAGCAATATCAGTGCCATGGGTCTTGGAGGAGACCTTTCCGGCGAGCTGCTTATAGGCAAACAGAATAATGGCTCTTACCTCTCCATGGCAAAACTCGAAGTGACTGATATTGACATTAATGATGCATTCAGGTCATTCAATAATTTCGGGCAGGGGTTCATCGTAAGTGAAAACCTCCGTGGGCGTCTTACAGGTAATGTAACAATCCTCACTCCGCTGAATGACAATTTCGACATTACCACCAATGCCCTGGTGGCAGAAGCCCATTTGTTAATTTTGAACGGACGGCTGATTGAATTCAGTCCGACCCAGAACTTGTCAAGGTTCCTTGATATAGATGAGATGAAAGACATTGGTTTTTCAAAACTTGAAAATGACATATTCATCAGGAACAGCACGGTTTCAGTGCCGAAAATGCTTATTAACTCCTCAGCCGGAAACTTCACAGCCTATGGAAGCCATGCTTTTATGGGCGACTATTCATATCATGTCAGGGTACTCCTCTCAGAGGTATTGAGCCGGCAGGCAAGAGACAAGAACCGCAATGTTGCAGCGTTTGAACAGGTTAATGTTGACGGTTCCGGTAAAGCAACCATCCCTCTTAAAATTGTATGCGAAAAAGGATTGGTCACCGTGGGTTATGACATGGGGCAGGCTCAGGATGAGATCAAGGCGAACATAGCTGAGGAGAAGCGGTCCCTCAAAAGCATACTGAACGAGGAGTACGGATGGTACAAAGGCGATACCGTGAGAAAAACCGTAATCGAAAACAAGCCCAAATTTTCCATCACATGGGAAGAGGGTAAAGAGCAAACAGCCCGCCCGGATACATCTCTTGAGATTGTAACAGAAAGCCCTCTGAAACAGTTGTTTAAGAAGAAACGATAGTGCAATGGATATTTACCGTAAGAGACTGGTCTGGAAGATCCTGCTCCTGCTTTTTGCGGTGATTATCGGTTTTGGATCCCTCTTTTACACGAGTGACCTGGTTGACAAGCTGAAGATTGAGGAGAAGAAGAAGGCCGAGTTGTGGGCAGAAGCAACAAGAAGGCTGGTGGGAATGGAAGGAAACACTGAAGATTTCGGCTTTTTGTTCAGCATCATTGAGGAGAATAAAACCGTTCCCATCATACTTACGGATGACGAGATGAATATTCTCTCATACAATAATCTTGGACATTCTGCTTCAAATGACGCTATGGCACTCAGGCATGAGCTGGAGCGAATGAGCAACAGGAATGATCCCATCATTATCGATCTGGGCAACGGCGTTGAACAATTTATCTTCTTTCGCGAGAGCTCCCTGCTCAGACAACTGACTGTCTTTCCCTATGTCCAGCTGGCAGTTATATTGCTCTTCATTGCAGTAGCATATGTCGCTTTCAGCGCTTCTCGTGAGGCTGAACAGAACCAGGTATGGGTAGGGCTATCACGAGAGACGGCTCATCAGCTCGGAACACCTACCTCTTCTTTATCAGCATGGGTTGAGATCCTTAGATCACGCTATCCTGAAACAGACATTGCGGCAGAGTTATCGGCTGATGTAGAGAGGCTTGGCAGGGTGGCAGAGCGTTTTTCACTTATTGGATCCAAGACGAAATTACAACCAACGGATCTGATGCAGCTGATTGAAAATTCTGTGGGATACCTGAGAAAAAGGATCGCTTCAACCGTTGACATGAGTGTAATTAATGATACAGAGAGACGATCTGTTCTGCCTGTCAATGCGGTGTTGTTCGGCTGGGTGATCGAAAACCTTGTCAAGAACGCCACCGATGCCATGAAAGGCCGGGGAGACATTGTGATAAGGCTTTCTGAATCCGGAAATGAAATGTTCATTGATGTGGAAGACACAGGCAAAGGAATCCCTAAAAAGGATTTCAAAACTATTTTCAAGCCAGGTTATTCAACCCGTGAACGCGGATGGGGCCTGGGGCTTTCCCTTTCGAAAAGAATCATAGAAGAGTACCATAAGGGGAAAATATTCGTTCGTCTTTCCGAACCCGGAAAAGGAACCATAATGAGAGTGGCCCTGAAAAAACATTGAGCATTGTTATCTTTGCGTCCGATGAAAAGAAGTGATATTGAGATAATGGCCCCTGCCGGTTCGTGGGAATCATTGCGGGCAGCAATACTGGGGGGGGCAGATTCGGTTTATTTCGGAGTTGAAAAGCTTAACATGAGGGCGCGTTCTTCAAGCAACTTCACCATTGAAGACCTACCTGAGATCGCAAAAATATGTAATGACAACGGCCTCAGGAGCTATCTCACCCTTAATGTCGTTGTCTTTGATGATGAAGCTGCGGTGATGAGGCAGATCATAAGGGCCTCAAAAGATGCAGGCATAACTGCCATAATAGCCACGGACCAGTCAGCCATTATGGCCGCCAGGGATGAGGGCATGGAAGTGCATCTTTCAACACAGCTTAATATATCAAACTCTGAGGCACTAAGATTTTATTCCCGGTGGGCTGATGTTGCAGTGTTATCCAGGGAGCTTAATCTTCCACAGGTAAGGAGTATATATGAAACGATAGTGCGTGATAACATATGTGGCCCCGGCGGCGGTCTGATGAAGCTCGAAATGTTTGTTCACGGAGCCCTTTGCATGGCAATATCCGGGAAGTGCTACCTCAGTCTCCATGAGAACAATGCCTCAGCCAACAGGGGCAACTGTTACCAGACGTGCCGAAAAGGCTATACTGTCACTGAAAAGGAGACCGGATATCAACTGGAAATTGACAATGAATATATCATGTCCCCCAAAGACCTCTGCACTATAAGTTTTCTTGATCAGATAATTGCCTCCGGGGCAAGAGTACTGAAAATTGAGGGAAGGGCCCGCGCTCCGGAGTACGTAAAAACAGTTTCTGAATGCTACGGAGAAGCCGCTGCTTCAACGGCGGACGGCACGTTCAGTGAAGAAAAGGTCACCCTGTGGACGAAACGTCTGTCGTCGGTGTTCAACAGGGGATTCTGGGATGGGTACTATCTCGGTCAGAAACTTGGGGAATGGAGCACTACATATGGTTCAGCAGCAACCAGGAGACGGTTATACCTTGGAAAGGTCACCAACTATTTCAAAAAGCTGAACGTAGCTGAGATAAAGCTTGAGACCGGAGAACTGAAAAAGGGGGATGTCATTATCTTCACCGGGCCCACTACGGGAGTTATTGAGCACACCGTAAACGAATTGCGCAATGAGGATGCAATAGAAGTGGAATCGGCAGTAAAAGGCGCTCTCTGTTCTTTACAGCTGTCATCCCTGGTCAGGCGTGCCGATAAGGTTTACAGGTGGGTGGAAGCCTCAGAAATAAGAAAAAAATAGTTCTTATTTTACGTTTGCGGCAGCTGCCAGCACCCTTCCTGCATTTACATCTATATCATCCGTATCGGTCTCAATATAAATGACCTGTCCGCTTTTGCGTTTTGAAAGGCTATAGCTGTATGCCCTGTCATAATACTCAAGGGTAATGCGGATTGCGGTCGAAAAGTCTTTGCGTTCGACAGCCGCCACTGCCTCTTTCGTCCTGTCTCCTCCCAGCCGTTTGGATATCTTTAAAACCGAAGCCAGGATAAATTCAGCAGGGAAGGCGGAATATTCTGCAAGCAGCCGTGGCATGCGAGTATCTATGCTCATCATAAGGGCTATAACGTGAGATTCCTGCATCCGGTTATAAAAGTTGTCAGGCATAAAGACCGTGCCTATGTTACGGCTCTCGTCCTCAAGCCATATAATATTCTCCGGATTCTTTTCGTAAAGGCTGGCATAAAGGAGGTTGGCAAAATGCTCCGAAGAAGGCTGGGCAGGTTGTCCGAGAGCCCCGAAGGCAGAGCCCCTGTGGCATGCGAGGCCTTCCAGGTCAGTCACCTGATTGTTTGCCAGGGCCATATGATGCAGGATATGAGTCTTGCCGCTTCCTGTAAGACCGCCAAGAAGAGTATATCGGCGTGGCTTCCCCAGTTCATCAAGGATAAATTTACGGTAAGCCTTGTATCCGCCTTCAAGGATAAGCGGGTTGATGCCTCCCAGGGAAAAGAGCCATGCAATTGCTTCTGAACGCATCCCTCCTCTCCAGCAGTGAACCAGCAGACGGCCATCAGAAGTCAGGCTCAGAGCACTCTTTAATTTAAGGGACATTTCCGGAGCAGCAAGGTCTATGCCTCTCAAAACGGCTTTCAGAGAGCCTTCCTGTTTATAGATGGTTCCCACCTCCGCACGTTGCCCGTCATCAAACAGCGGTATGTTTACTGCCCCCGGAATATGACCATATGAGTATTCCCCGGGAGATCTGACGTCAATCACGGGAAGCTCTTCAGCAAACTTCAGAAATTCGTCAGCGGGTAGTTTTTTTACAGCGTCAGCCATAGGTCAGGATTCCTTAGGGTACCTCTCAATAACCCTTCTAAGATCATCCACAGAGACAGGTTTTGAAAGCAGCTCCTTCATTCCTGACTGCTCAACCTTCGCCTTGGTCTCAGGCATATTGTCTGCTGAGAGCGCAACAATTACGGAGCTCTTTTCAAAATCAAGAATGCTGCGGGTGGCCTCAAATCCGTCAATCTCAGGCATGATGAGATCCATAAATATCAGGTCATAGGGCTTTTCCAGTGCTTTTTCAACAGCCTCCTTTCCGCTCTCGGCAAATTCTGCCATAATCCCGAGCACCTTCAGCAAAGACCCCACAACTTTTCTGTTCAGGTAATTGTCATCCACAACGAGGACTGAGGGTAAGGCGTTTTTATCCTTTGAGGTGCTGGAGGTGATGTCTCCTTTAAGTGCGGGGAAATGATCTTTCAGGATGTTCAGAAGATCCTCACTGGCAAAAGGCTTGACAAGGAGATGGTCAACACCCATATCCACGCAGCGGGAATAATGTCCTTTCGGATCATTGGAAGTAAACATCAGGATAACATATTCTTCTGCCAGTTTAGCGGCGTGGAGGGCTTCCGCCACTGCAAACCCGTCGGAATCAGGCTCATCGAATATAATGAGAAGAATATATCTGTCAGGATTGTTCACCCTGTCCGAATTGATCTGAGAGACAGTACGTTTCTGGAAGCTGGTCACCGATACAGGAAGCCCAAGCCTGTGAACCACGTTCAGGAAGTCGTCATCCCGGCCTTCGACTCCGGTAATTGCCAGGGTACGGATATCACTTATCCTTTTGTACCTGCTCAGGTCGGTTGCTTTGATTATTTTTTCATTCAGGTGAACTGTAATAATAAACAACACTTTCAGACCTTTTCCATGTCCTGAGGCATCTTTCCCTGCCGGACTTGAGGCGATAATTTCACCGCCCATCAGCTCAACAAGATGGCGTGCCAGAATGGGCCCCAGCTTAAGCTCCTCAGACCATTCGGCACGGCCGGAGCGTCCTGTTATATAGTCACCGAAGAGT
Organism: Bacteroidales bacterium; assembly: GCA_035530535.1. Lineage (GTDB taxonomy): Bacteria > Bacteroidota > Bacteroidia > Bacteroidales > VadinHA17 > SR-FBR-E99. The sequence continues at coordinate 52,415 of DATKUS010000156.1, read as the reverse complement.
TTTTTTATCTCGGCTTTTGTATAAGTCCTGCCCGTGTCAGTGAGCACAAAAGCAAGTTTAAGAACATTCCTGCTTGTTTCAGCAACGGAGCAGCTGCACTGTATTTCGCCGGTCTGGGTGCTGGAGAGTGAGTTATAGAGCAGGTTGGTGATCACCTGCCTCAGCCGGTATGGGTCTCCAATCAGATTATCCGGCACTCCCGGCTCAATTTCAGATTTAAACCTGACGGGGGATTCCGGGTTCTCGCGCTTGACCAGGTTCATACAATAGGCAACCTCCTCTCTCAGTTTAAACGGTATATCATCAAGTATCATCTTACCTGTCTCGACCTTTGAGACATCGAAGATGTCATTGATGATATTCAGAAGCAGGTCTGCCGAGCGTCTGATCAATTTGGCGATCTCGGTTGACTCCTCGGGCAGTCCTGCACGGCTGAGTATCTCCGTCATTCCTATGATACCATTGAGAGGGGTCCTTATTTCAAAGCTCATCCGGGCCAGGAGTTCAGACTTGGAAATATTGGCTTCCGCTTCCTGTTTGCGGGCAGACTCAAGTGCCGTGACATCGATAAACACATCGAGAGTGGCATCTTCGCCATTGAAGCTGAGCGAAATATTATTGCGAAAGACAATCCGTTCACCGCCGGCCCCTCCCAGCCTGATAATTTTACCCTGTCCGAACTGCCCGTTAAAATCGCTGGCATATTCATTTCCAGAGAGGTCCGGAACAAGTTTCCCGGTCATCTGCCGCTCATCCTCATATGAAAAAAGGATTGCTGCATGTTTGTTTGCCTTCAGGATCTCCCGATACTGGTTATATACAATAATCCCGACAGGCATCTGGTCAATGATGCTGACAAGAGTAGATTCGGAATCTTTTATTTCTCTAAACTGCTTCTTTTGTTTCCTGAAGTGAGAGGTGTAGAGGGAGATAATAAAAAAGATAACGCCCACCGTTAGCAGGCCCATAATAAGGGCATTGCGAATAATATACTTCTGGAAGAAGTCGGTGGGTGCTGAAAATACAAGTCCGTAATCCATTCCCAGAATGCTTACCGGGTAAAAAGCAGAGAGAACCCCGATGGATTTTCCACCTGTCCTTGCTTCATGCATAATTCTGCCTGAAACGCCATCATTCAGCTGGTCATTTATTTTCCTAACTTCTGAATATTGTACTGCCCCGGCATGGTTATCATAAACAACAACCCCTGTGTCATTTATCAGCCACTGCCACTGGTACTGTTCCAGGTTATATTTTGCAAGAACGCGGGAAAAATACCGGGTAATGTCAATTGTAATCACAAAATTGCCCAGGACTTTCCCATCGTGAATGACTGGTAGATAATATTTGTATTTATCCCTTTCCGCCTCTAGTTTTTCATGGTCAGCTATCTCCGGCAGTGTCTGTGCCCTGTAAGAGCCATCAATCCACGTGTTTTTCTCTTCATCCTTGAACAGTGTATATACATCTCCTGCACTGTTGAAAAGCATAAGGCTTACGATGACATCCTCATATTTGAAATAGTACAGTTTTATTTTCTCCCTTGCGCGTTCATTGACATTTTTATCAGTAAAGAAGAGGGAGATGTCATCAGAAAAATCGATCTCAGTGAGGTCGCTTATAATATACATGCTCGTATTATCAATGTCAGAGCCTACTATTCTAACCTGCCTGTCAATCATTTTAATGGAATACTCCACCTGGTTCAGGTAGAGGCTCCTGTAAAAAATTATGTTAATCACCATTATCAGCACGAAGGCGGCATAGGCAATAATGGTTATCTTTTTCATCCGGGACTGTATTTGGGTGTAAAAATAAGGTATTATCTGTATTTCGCGCTGTCTTCAAGCAACATGCTGATATAGCTTCTGTAACGCCACGGTTCGATGTCATTTTTTGAAACAGCCCCGCGCACTGCACAGTCAGGCTCATTGAAATGCAGGCAGTTATGAAACCTGCACCCTGAAGATATTCTGAATATCTCAGGAAAAAAATGGTATATCTCCTCGCGGGCGAAATCAATCACTCCAAAACCCCTTATTCCAGGTGTGTCAATAACAAAGCCTCCACCGGGCAACGGATGCATTTCAGGGAATGTTGTCATGTGCTTCCCCTGTTCATGATACTCTGATATTATGCCTGTCTTCAGCTTCAGTGAAGGATTAAGCCGGTTGAGAAAGGAGCTCTTGCCAACTCCCGAATTGCCTGCAATAAGATTTGTGCGTCCGCTCATCACTTTTCGGACAACATCCAGGTTTTCATTCTTTTCCACTGAGACTATATATGCCTCATATCCTATCCCGGAGTAGACGCTACGGAGCTTTTCCGCAGCAGCCTGTTCCCCGGCGTCATACAGGTCCGACTTGTTGATAATGAGTGAGGCCGGGATCCGGTAAGCCTCCGCAGTGGCGAGGAAACGGTCAATGAACTCCACCGGTGTTTCAGGCATTTTCAAGCTTATCATGATAAACGCCTGGTCAAGGTTTGCCGCAATGATCTGAGATTCTTTTGAGAGATTGGAAGCCCGGCGTATTATGTAGTTGCGCCGTGGAGTAATAATAGTTATAATGCCTTCACGATCATCAAATGAGACATTGTCTCCCACAGCAACAGGACTAGTGGTCCTGATACCTTTAACCCTGAATTTGCCCTTAATGACACAGTCATGCGTTATACCATCAGCATCAAGTACTTTATAACGGCTTCCAGTTGATTTAATGACTATCCCCTGCTTCAATCACATAACTTTTGGGACAAAAATAGAATAAAAAAAGTGATATCGGGTTCAGCCCTGATATCACTTCTTAACTGCGCGACTAACAAAGTTTTTAATATTCAGCCGCCATAAGGAAGAATGGCTTCATCTCAAAGTTCGAATAATAGGGTCTTAACCGTTCAATATTATAATATTCAGAGACCTTGACCACTTTCTTGGATGAGGTTACAACGTCAATAGGAACATTGTCATACCGACCGTTCTTGAGAACCACAACCCTTCCGTGTATTCCTTTCATTATCAGGTCAAGGGCAAGGTTTCCGTAAGCCATGGGAACAATAGAGTCAACAGCGTCAGGGTCACCGCCCCTTACCATATAACCAAGTTTCTGGTTGATTACATTAATGGTTTTTCCCTTGTTGAATTTGGCTGAGAGATTTTTCAGTTCAGCAGAGACCAGGTCTCCAATGCCTCCCAGTTTTGAATGTCCGTATGCATCTTTCTCGGCATTTTCAAAAATCATCTCTCCGCCGCGGAAGAGGGAGCCCTCAGAAACAAGCACCACGGCATATTTGCTCGGGTTTGAATTGCGGTCTTCAACAAGCAGCTTTGCCAGGAGTTCAATATCATATTTATATTCAGGTATTACGCACCTGTTAGCTGACCCAGCCATCGTCGGAAGCATAGCGGTAAATCCGGCATAGCGTCCGAAGACTTCGAGAACCATAAGCCGTTCATGCGAACCGGCAGAAGTACGTAAGCTGTTCGTCATCTGGATAGTCCTTGTGACACATGTGCTGAACCCGATGCAATAATCTGTTCCGGGCACGTCGTTGTCCATGGTTTTGGGAATGGCAACCACCTTTACGCCTTGCTTATAGAGATGAACACCATAACTGAGTGTGTCATCACCGCCAATAGGTATAAGGAAATCAATGCCCAGCCACTCAAGGTTTTTGATCACCTCAGGTGTAAGGTCATTCATTTCGTCCTTGTAAGTGTCCTTCAAATGATCAGGGACAGATTCTTTCGGCACATGGCTTGGCCTGGTGCGTGAGGTGTGCAGGAATGTACCTCCGGTCCTGCCTGATTTGTTGACGATATCATCTGTCAGCAGCTGAAAGCACTCGCTGTTATCCGCCTTTGGATCCCTGATGATTTCAACAATTCCTCCCCAGCCTCTTCTCAGGCCTATAACCTTGTACCCTTCCCTGTTTGCCCTGATTGTCACAGCCCTGATTGCAGGGTTAAGACCAGGAACATCACCACCGCCTGTAAGGATGCCGATCACACCTTTGATTTTCTTCTGATTTACCATTTTCTGTCTCTGTTTTGAATAATTAATGCAGACAATAAAAGTAGATCATTTCAAAATCATATCAAAAAGGTTATGACCCTGCCCTTTAATTTTTTAATAATTTTGAAGAAAAAGCGAATGGAAATAAAAGATAAGGCTATCACCTGTTTCAGGAACGGATATAACTGTGCCCAGGCTGTGGCTCTCGTCTTTAACATCGAAGAAAATGGTGCTGTAAGGGCTGCTTCGGCTTTCGGAGGCGGTATGGGCAGGATGCAGCAGACCTGAATAAAGGTGTATGTGAAAAATGTATCCGTGATGCTGTGGAGATCATTGAAAATATAATCTGAACCATGCAGCGTGTGGTTATTACAGGAGCAGGAGGACTTGTAGGACGGCATCTGAGCAGGTTGCTGGAAGAGGAAAACTATGACGTGGTGCATCTCACGCGCAGCAGAAACACCTTGTACAGACAGGGTTCAGCTTCAGGTATCCCGATGTTGCCTCCGCGCTGCGGGCCTGCTGAACATTTTTATCTGATGATAAATTCCCTGTCTTTAAGTATCCCCGCCCGGGTCGTCAGTATTGAGGCGGTACCCCTGATCACAGCATTATTTAAGACCCTGATTCTGAATACAGCTTCATTCACAGCTCCGCCATCAGTGTATCCTACACTTTTCGATACAGGTCTTCCGGCTGTTCGCTCTTCGTCATACATCATCATTCCGCCGCCATTTCTCCCTGAAGGCTTGATATCCAGCATCCTGTATGCCGGCTTCTCTCCCTCTTTAGTATCAAACTCAAGCCTGACCTCGTCTTCCCTGACAATCTTGACCAGGTGTGCCTGGCGCAAGGCAGTTGGCAATTTGCCAGTGTTCCTGAATTTTACAATTATCTCAAAATCAGTGGAATCACTCTTTAAATTCTTGCCCTTTTTTATATCTATTGACTCCCACTCAACCATCGGCAGGTATTTCATCATTGCAAGATTGAAGCGAGCTTCTTTTGAGGCCCATTCTTCCAGATGTTTTGCAGGGGCATTCTGACTGAAAAACTTTGGGTCAAAACCTCCGACTTCAGCATCAGGGTGTTCCGGGTGCTTTATGGGTTTCCACTCAGTGAATCCGATTCCATCATTTTCAAGATCGTCCCAGGCAAGGATGTCCACCTGGTCAATATCGCCGTCACCGTCATAATCTTTGTTCCGGGCTCCGTTCCACAGCTCATCGCCGTACCAGATGGCTCCGTAATACCAGTACCCGAAATCAGGACCATGACCAAAGATCGGCTCTCCGTTGCCATAGTCGTTGTACACATCACCGGCTTTTTCGTATCCGGTTATGCTTTTGCCCAACTTGTCAAAAAGGATGTACCATTTGAGGTCCTCAGGATACATTCGCTCTTCAGAGGGCGAAGTGGAAGGCGGCCTCAGATGCATGGGAACCCTTGTGTCCATTGAGTTTACAATGTATATGTTGGGATGGGTCATCAGAAAAGAGAAGACGGTCCTGGTCTCGGTCTCGCTAAGTGGATATTCGCCTGCGCCATTCTGGGTGAAACCGCGCTCTGTCAATTCAGTCTCCGGCCTCCAGTTCTCAGGATAGTTCCTGTGAAGGTCCAGCCCGCCGATTCCATCTTCATTGATGCGGCCGTCCCCGTCATTGTCAATACCCTCTGAGGAGGTTGAATATATGCCTTCCCCTCGCGGAACCCGTTTCATTATCCTGCCTGTGGTGTCAGCCGGATCAGGAATAAACGTGCCGTTCTTTTCATCCTTCCACCTGAGTGTCAGAATAACACCGTCGCCATCAAGGTCTTCAGGAGGGTCCTCGTCAAGCAGCCCGTCATTGTCGCTGTCGTCAGGCCTGACCGTACTCCTGTTGCTCTGGGCGGTATTCATATAAAGATTGTTCCCGTCAGGATTGTTTACAGGCTTAAGGTAAATGGCATACCGGTCGATCATGCCTGTAATTTCAGGGTCAGATCCATAGTTTGCCAGCAGGTGCTGAATAAGCCAAAGGACAGATTCGGCGCTGGTGACTTCTCCGCTGTGACGGTTCCCCTCGAAGAAAGCTGCCGGTTTGATAAGGTCAGACCCTGTTTTTTTGTTAGTTATGGTCAGCTGCATTATGGGTCTCCCCTCGTAACTTCTACCGACCTCATAAAGCGTCACAAGCGCCGGATACTGTTCTGCCCACTTTTTCATCCAGTGATTAATGACATCGTTTGAATGGAATCTGTCAAAGGAGAGGTCCTCTCCTGCAACATATTCAACTGAGGACAACTTTACCATGGGAAAAAAGCTGATACCGTGCCTGTATCCACCTACAATGTAGTGGATTGTGTCCCTGTTATTTTCAGAAACAGCTGTACCCGGGTTCTGTCCCGGGACAGGAATACAGGTGGAGAATGCCAGTCCAAAAATAAAAAGACCTGATAGTAATTGTTTCATATTCAATTATTTATTGAATTATTAGCGGATGTGATGTTACCCCGGAGTCAGTATTGAAGCTGATGATGAAAACTCCCCGGCCAAGGCGGGACAGGTCCAGCACTTTCATTCCCTCAATCTCCGTCTCAAAAACAGGTGTACCATTGCCTCTGAAGACAGATACCACGGTTCTGCCTTTTGCAGGGACAGTTATCAGCCCGGTAGTAGGATTCGGATAAAACTCTCCTGGTGTTGAATGATTAGTGGTTGCGGCCGGTACTCTTTCGACCATGAAATTATCTAATATTACCCCCCTTCCGTTGAATCCGGTTTTAAACCCGAAGTAACACGGACCGCTTGCCGTCGGCTGAATGACAGCCTTATTTATCACAAGGCCTGAGTAGTTAAAATTCTTATCTGCAAAGAGACTGTAACTGTTCAGTCCGCCTTTATGGCGGTCCGTGCCTCCCTTCAGGTCAAGAGATTCCTTTACCCCGTACTCCCGGTTCCTGAAGCTGAATGTAACAAGGTATTTTTTACCTTTGGAAAGGTAAAATCCTGGTGTATACAGCCAGTTTCCTGAGAGAGCATACTCAGCAATCACCTCGTAGTCACCGGCATCATTTAAGGGAGCATTAAGACTCCATCCCTCTTTGCCCAGGCTGGAACTCCACCCTCTCGGAAGTTCATTCATCAGGTCATCGAAGTCCTGAACATAGGGAAGCCCTGGTACTATATATATTCCTGATCTTTTCTCACCTAAAGCGGGCAGGGAATATATACTATTCTCATTGTCTTCCACCGGCGACAATTCAAGGCCGGCAGGGTTGTCAAGATCTACCCGAAAGAGCAGGCTGTCTCCTCTTGCAACAATATCTGTTATCCGGATCCCGGCTTTGGTCCCGTCCTGAAGAAAGGAAAAAGGATTTGTCTGGTCATTGAATGAGTCGGCACCATTAAGACCGGAAAATGGAGCCAAATTTATTGTACCGTTAAAGGTTGGTGTTCCATCTTTTCTGAAGATATAAACCTCATCAGGGGCTCCTTTGGCATTACCCCGGTATCTTGTGTCAATCCGCTGGATTATCATGCCTGAAGAGGGGAGGGTGGACTCATAAAGACCTGATTTTGCCCTGTACTCGACAATAAAGAACTGGTCTGTTCCGAATGGTGATCTGATTTTGTAAGCGTTTTCAACGGGATTTGTGAGAGACTTAAGGGAATATATTCCCGATTGAGTGATTTCCGGAATACTGTCGAGCCATCCTCCGTACCTGAATTTCATCCAGGCTCCGGGATGCCCTTTGCCATTGGCCATTATATCCCATGGGCCCACCGGCACATCTTCATTGTCATAGTGATATAGATCAGGGGCACCAAGGGAATGGAATATCTCATGCGACAGGGTGTTTACACTTACGTTTTCAAGCTGGATCGTGTAGTCGGATACAGCCAGCTTGCCAATTTTGACCTCTTTTGAAAATAGGATCCAGCGGTGCGGCCATAAAAGATCGCTCCATCCATCCGGCGATCCCTTGATAATAAAGGAGATATTGTCCATTTTGCCGTTCTGATCCATGTCAAAACTGACATCCGCCGGAAGGCTGTAAGTATCTGTTGCCCAGATAACATCTTTCTCAATCAGGGAGTGTTCCCTGGCTGTACGCTCATCATCATTGCGGTAGCCATCCGGATTCGCTGCCACACTATAGGGCTGGTAATATTTTCGTGGCAGGTCATCAGTATAGTAAATCTCGTCCGTGGCACTCCCGGGAAAGTGATAGGTCACGATATCAAGTTTATCATATGACACCTCACGGAAATAACTACGCATAGAATTTTCTGCCAGGCTGTTGAATTTTGTTTCATAGACCTGTCTGCGCACAGTAAAGTCCCCTTCATCCTTAAACCGGATGTATATGACAAGATTATTAAAATTTCCGGTTGATTTTATTGCTGGAGAGCTGGCGTATTTTCGTCCGTATGTTTCCATCTGGAGTTCATATGACGCCCCTTTTTCCTTAATCCGGAAAGGTGTTTTTACCGGTTTTAACTCAGGGTGCACAAAGGGGTCTGCCTCTCCTGCCTTCCAGGAGGTGAGATCAAACCTGTCGGATGACTGGTTGAGATAGTAGTAATATCTGTCATCACCCTGGCCTACAGGAAAACCTGAAGCGTCATGCAGATAATTGAAAAACTCGTCCCCGGAAAGAAAAAGATTAAGAATGCTGCCGTCAGGAAGCTGTTTTGCTACCGGTTCAAATCTCAGCGGAGCACCAGACAAAAGGGTGAAGCCCGGGAAAATACTCAACAGCAGGGAGAGGGCTCTTCTCATAATGGTTTCTGATTGCCTGAAAAGAAAAGCTAACCTCTTTGCGAGATCACTTCCAGCTTATTAATGTCTTCAATTTCAATAGTGCGTCCGTATGATTTAATTATACCATCACGCTTGAACTCCGAGAAAGTCCGAATCACATTAGCTGTGCTCATGCTTATGAAGTCTGCTATCTCCTTGCGCGATACCGGAAGGTCAAAGATCCTTGAATGGTAAATGTCATTTGATAAATAGAGAAGAACATAGGCAATCCTCCCGGCAAGATTCCTGTTTCTTATTTCCAGTCCCTGGGAAATAATATTTTCAGATGTCCTTGAAAGGGTGGTAATAAGACTAAGCCCGAATTTTCCGTTTTTTATAATCAGTGATTTTATGAGATCAATATTTATGCAACAGGCAACAGAGTCTTCCAGGGCAGAAAGCGAATATCTGTAACAGCCTTCAGAGAAAACATTCGTATTGCTTACAAACTCATAAGGCCTGGTAATGGCAATGATCTGCTCATTTCCATTAGGCGATCGCCTGAACAGCTTTACCAGTCCGTTTTTCAGGTACTTGAAATCAACTATCTTGTCTCCCTCATAATTTATAATCTCCCCCTTTGCATAAGCTATCTCTTCCCTGGCATTGCATACTATGTCAACATCCTCCTCGCTCAGATTAGAAAAAACGAGGCTGCGGAAGTCACATGTAAGGCAGGAACACTTTTTTTCGACTTTTATCATTTACGGTCTTAAGAATTGTAAAATTAGAACAATTAGTCAATTAAATCGTTCACCTTTCCTATTTTTGAAAAGCCCAACAAAGGAATAATATGATTTACAGGACCGATTATCACATCCATACTACCTACAGCGATGGAAGAGATACTCCTGAGGCCTATGTAGTTGCGGCAATTAAAGAGGGATTAAAGGAAATAGGATTCTCTGAACATATTGCATTGGTGTCCAAAAAACAAAAATGGGTAATGGACCCCGCAATTCTTCCCGAATACGTTGATCATATTTCCCGCCTCAGGAGACAATTTCCGGAGATTGCTGTAAGACTTGGTCTTGAGCTCGATTATATTCCAAAAAGAGAAAAAGAGATTGAAAAGATCGTTACTTCATTTCCTTTCGATTATATAATCGGTTCTGTTCATTATCTCGGAGAAGAAACTGTTGATCTGGGGCCTGAATTCTATTCTGGTAAGGATATAAATCAAATTTATGAGAGTTATTTCAACCTGGTATGTGAGGCTGCAGCAACAGGATTCTATGATATTATCGGGCATCCTGACCTGGTAAGGATCCACAGATTCTCCCCGGAAAAGGACATCTCCCACCTTTACAGAATGATGGCTTCGAAATTTAAAGCTCATGATGTCGCATTTGAGCTTAACACCAACGGGAGAAATAAACCTCTTAACGACTTTTATCCCGACAAGAAACAATTGCCGCTTTTTTCGGAACACGGTTTACCTGTTTGTGTCAATTCTGATGCTCATTTTCCGTCACGCGTAGGTCAGTTTTTTGATGAGGCTTATGAGCTTCTAAAACGCTCCGGTTTTTCTGAAATGGCTGTTTTTAAAAACCGTGAACGCTTTATGATTCCCTTTTAACACTTTTTAAGTCATTTAATTCATTCAAAAACGTATATTTGAAAAATATGATTACGTGTAATTTTTACACTTTATAATTAAATTCTTCCACCACCATGAAAAAAACTGTACTATTGATTGTGATGATTATTTTATCACTTGCCGGTTGCAAGAAAGCGACGGCCCCGACCATGATCCGGACCGGAGGCCCGGAGGTGGTTGAGTTCAGGGTTGTTCCATTTGAACTTACCGACGTCAAACTGCTTGAGGGTCCATTCAAACATGCTACAGATCTGAACTCCGAGGTTCTTCTTAAATATGAGCCAGACAGGTTCCTCGCCAAATTCCGCTCCGAAGCAGGTCTGAAACCAAAGGCTGAGCATTATGGCGGCTGGGAAGACAATACTATTGCCGGGCACAGCCTGGGTCATTATCTGAGTGCTCTTTCCATGATGTACCAGACAACCGGAAACCCCGAATTTCTTGACAGGGTCAATTATATTGTCAGTGAACTTAAAGAATGTCAGGATGCGGATCCGGATGGATATTTAGGCGCCTTCCCCGACGGAAAGAAAATTCTTACGGAAGAGGTTGCGAAGGGAAATATCCGCTCACAGGGTTTTGACCTGAACGGCATCTGGGTTCCCTATTATACCGAGCACAAAGTAATGGCCGGATTGCGTGACGCCTACCATCTCTGCGGAAATAAAACAGCGCTTGAGATCTCAGAGAAATTTGCTGACTGGCTAAACACAGTTGTTGATGATCTTACTCCTGAACAGATTGAGGATATGCTTCACTGTGAACATGGCGGCATACTTGAGACGCTTACAGATCTTTATGCCGACACAGGGAATGAAAAATACCTGAAAATGACTCATTCATTCCAGGATAAATTCGTTCTTGAGCCACTTTCAAGGGGAGAGGATATTCTGCCAGGAAAACACGGCAACACCAATATCCCAAAACTGATTGGTCTTGCACGACGCTATGAAATGACGGGGGATACCATTGACAGGAAAACGGCTATGTTTTTCTGGGAGACAGTAGTAAAACATCATACCTATGTTACGGGTGGTAATGGTAATAATGAGTATTTTGGTGAAGAGGGCAAACTACGCGACAGGCTTGGAGACGGAACCACCGAGTCATGCAATGTCTATAACATGCTTAAGCTCACCAACCACCTGTTTGAGTGGACTGCATCGCCTGAGGCAGCCGATTACTATGAAAGAGCTCTTTTCAACCATATTCTCTCTACACAGAATCCGGAAAACGGACAGGTAGTTTATAACCTTTCTCTTGACATGGGCGGGTTCAAGAGTTTTCAGGATCCGGAATGGTTCACCTGCTGCATTGGCACAGGCATGGAAAACCACTCAAAATATAACGGTTCCATATATTTCCATAATGACGAAGAGCTGTATGTATATCAGTACATTGCCTCTGAGCTGACCTGGAAAGACAAAGGTCTTACCGTCACGCAGAACACGCAGTATCCTGAAGAACATGGGACTACGCTCGAGATAACAGCCGCAGAACCTGTTGAACTGACAATAAACATCAGGTACCCGTCATGGGCATCCTCAGGAATTGAGGTAGCCGTCAACGGAAGCAGAAAGCGCGTAAGACAGACCCCCGGAAGCTTCATTCCCCTGACCCGGAAGTGGAAAACGGGAGATAAGATTGAGGTAAATATTCCCTTCAACCTGCGCCTGGAATCAATGCCTGATGATTCATCAAGAGTGGCGATCTTCTACGGACCTGTTGTTCTGGCCGGCGAGCTGGGCCCGGTAAGAGACAATGCGACGCTCAGCCCGCTGTATGTTCCGGTACTGATGACCACTGACAGGAATCCTGCCAATTGGATGGTGCCGGTGGAAAACACGACAAACACATTCATACTTGACAGCGTGGGCCGCCCTCGTGACGTTGAGCTGAAGCCGTTCTACCGGACATATAATTCCCGTTATACAATCTTCTGGGATATGTTCTCTGAAGAGGCCTGGAAAGAAAAAGAGAGTGCATATATAGCATTACAGGAGTACAAAGTGAACCTGGAAAAGATCACCATTGACTTTTTCCAGCCTGGCGAAATGCAGCCTGAAAGAGAACATAAGTTCAAGGGTGAAAGGACAAACCCCGGGAGGTTCAAACAGAGACCCTTCCGCGAAACACGTGCTGGATGGTTTTCCGTGGAGATGAAGACAGACCCGGCAACTGCCAATAAGATCGTTGCGGAGTACTGGGGTGGATACCCGGGCAGGAAAACCTTTGACATCCTTGTGAATGGAAAGGTTATTGCAACTGAAAATCTTTCAAACAAAAAAGACGGTGAGTTTATTTATGTTGAATATCCGATCCCTGCAGAAATGACAAAGGGTAAATCAAAAGTCACCCTGCGGATTGAGGCCCAGCCTAAGAATATGGCCGGCCCGGTGTTCGGACTCAGGACCGTCAGGGTGGAATAAGTCCGCCAAAGGAACATAGGCGGGGGAAATAACCGCATCAGGCTGCCATCAGGTGTTCAATCAGTATCTTGATCCCGATGGCTGCCAGTATTATACCCCCCAGTATCTCAACCCGTGATCCCAGATGACTGCCCGCTGACTTGCCTATGCGTACTGCTGTCATGGAGGCCAGGAAGGTCACAGCGCCGATGATAAGGCCTGCACTCCATATCCGTACCTCAAGAAAGGCAAAACTGAAGCCAATGGCAAGCGCATCTATGCTTGTGCCTATTGCTATGATGAGAAGAACGGCCATCTTTCTGAAGTCCTGCTCTGGTTTGTCCGCGGCCTTTTTTAATCCTTCGATGATCATCCGGCCACCAAGGAATGCAAGCAGGACAAATGCGATCCAGTGGTCAAAACGACCAATATAACTGCTTACCGTGGATCCTATATAATACCCCAGGACCGGCATGGCGCCCTGGAAAAGAGCAAGGACAAAGGCAATGCGCATGGCCTCGCCGAAGCGGATCCTCGACTGAACAACCCCGCATGAAAGAGAAACCGCGAAGGTGTCAAAGGAGAGCCCAAGAGCAATGCCGATAAGTGTTATATAGTCCATCAGTCACAGCGTTAGCAGCAAAAGTATTGATTTATTACTAATTTTAAACCCGATATTCAGAGATGAGAATCCTGGTTCAAAGAGTAAAGCGTGCCTCCGTAACAATTGACGGGGAATTATGTTCCGCCACGGGACCCGGTATACTCGTTTTCCTGGGCATAGAGGAGGCCGATACAGACCAGGATGTTTTATGGCTGGCCCCCAGGCTGGTCAGTCTCCGTATTTTTGATGACACAGCGGGTGTTATGAACATTTCAGCCCATGACGCTGGAAAAGAAATAATGGTAATAAGCCAGTTCACACTGCATGCGTCGACTAAAAGAGGGAACAGGCCTTCATATATTCGTGCTGCCAAACCTGAAAAGGCCATCCCGCTTTATGAACAGTTCATCAGGGAAACTGAAAGGCTGCTGGGCAGAAAAGTAATGACAGGCAGGTTTGGGGCGATGATGGACGTAGAACTTGTCAACAACGGGCCTGTAACAATATTCATAGACAGTAAAAACAGAGAATGACAGACAGGGAGCTAAAAAGATCAGTGCTGACAGTCACAGCCTTTGCCTCGTTTCTGACACCCTTTATGGGCTCCTCGGTAAACCTGGCTCTTCCCTCCATAGGAGCAGAGTTCGGTTCCAATGCCGTCACGCTCAACTGGATAGTCAGCAGTTACATGCTTTCAACGGCGATCTTTCTTCTTCCTGCAGGCCGTGTTGGCGATATCCTCGGACGCAAGAAAATATTCTTTGCCGGCATCCTGCTTTTCACCCTGACGATGATCCTGCTCTCCTTTACTCCCGGAATTACCTTTCTTATCACTGTCCGCATTGTTCAGGGGCTTGCAAGTGCAATGATTTTTGCCACTAATCTGGCAATACTTACAGCTGTTTTTCCTGCCGGAGAACGTGGCAAAGCAATGGGCATTAATGTGACGGCAGTGTACATCGGACTTTCTTCAGGCCCCTTCCTTGGTGGTATTCTTACACGTTATCTGGGCTGGAGAAGCATTTTTGCCTTTTTAATTCCTATGGGGATTATAAGCCTGATACTTATTCGCAAAAAAATGAAAGAGGAATGGGCTGATGCCAGGGGAGAGGGCTTTGACTGGCCTGGAGCTCTCATTTACGGTGTTTGTCTTGCTGCAATCATGTACGGTTTTTCAAAACTGCCGTCTGCCACCGGGTGGTTGCTCACCACAGCAGGTATTGTCCTGGTACCGGTTTTCCTGTTCCGGGAAACGAAAACCGAGCATCCTTTGTTTGATGTCTCACTTATTTTCAGGAACAGGGTCTTTGCATTCTCAAGCCTTGCCGCCCTGATTCATTATGCCGCCACAAGCGCAATAGGTTTTTTTCTCAGTCTTTACCTGCAGTATATTAAAGGCATGGGGCCGCGTGACGCGGGATTTATTCTCATGTCGTGGCCCATAACCATGGCTCTCCTCTCTCCTGCTGCAGGAAAGCTTTCAGACAAGTACAATCCCGGTGTGCTGGCCTCGATGGGGATGGCGCTTACCTCGGCAGGACTTGTTCTGCTCTGCTTTCTTTCGGATTCCACATCTCTTGTTTATATAATTTCCCTACTCGTTCTTATGGGCCTCGGTTTTTCACTTTTCTCCTCACCAAACTCCAATGCCATCATGAGCTCTGTTGAAAAGAAGCAGCTTGGAAATGCTTCAGGTATGATAGGAACTATGAGAATGGTTGGCCAGACAATGAGCATGGGTATAGCCATGATGCTGCTTGCACTTTTCATGGGACAGGAGAAGATCAGTGTATCCAATTACAGCCAGCTGCTTGCAGGAATGAAGACCGGGTTTGTAATATTTTCAGTGCTCTGCGTGGCAGGCATTTTTGCTTCTCTTGCCCGTAATTCCAATCTGAACAAATAGGTTTTTAGCTTTTTTATTGCGTTTCACCAAAAAAAGTTAAATTGACCCTGTTTTACATGGAGGTTAATAACCGTTGTCTCCATTTATATTATTCAGATTATGACAAAGTTATATCAGAAACTGCTAAAGTCCAGTATCTCCTCTGACGAGGTCAGACGTGGTATCGGAGAGTCTATGGTCTCTTATACCGGTGAAGAAAGGGCAGAAGTACTCAGGGCTCTTTTTTCTTTCCTTGACCTCACCAGCCTCAACATAACTGACAACCCGCGAATAATTAAAGATTTCACAGAGAAAGTAAGCTCATTTAGCCTTCACTTTCCAGGGATGAAAAATGTGGCTGCCGTATGCGTCTTCCCCAATTTTGTTCAGACGGCTCTTCGTGGGCTCAACGGTTGCGGGGTAAGTTTGGCGGTGGTTTCAGCTTCATTCCCCACATCCCAGACATTCCTTGAGGTGAAGATGAATGAAACAGATATTGCCGTCAGGAACGGGGCTGATGAGATTGATATTGTAATGCCGGTAGGAACGCTCCTTGACGGGGACTACGAAGCGGTAATTGAGGAGCTGAAAACAATCCGGCAGGCTGCCGGTGAGGCCACCCTGAAAGTGATTCTTGAAACAGGGGTCTTGAAAAACTGTGAGCTTATTTACAGGGCTTCAGTAATTGCAATGGAGTCAGGCGCTGACTTTATCAAGACTTCAACAGGAAAAAGCCCTGTCTCTGCCACTCCTGAGGCTGCCTGGGTCATGTGCAGGGCAATACTCGACTATTTCAATGAAACCGGTATTATGATTGGTTTCAAGGCGGCCGGAGGGATAACCACACCTGATGATGCGATGCTTTATTACAACATTGTAAAAAAAGTGCTTGGGGAAAAATGGCTTGACCCAACCTTGTTCAGAATCGGAGCCAGCAGGCTGGCTAACAGTCTGCTGCATGAGCTCTTTCCTGACAAGCCGGGTTATTTCTGATTTTGCATATGGATGAGCAATCCACAGACAGCACCTTTTCGGCCGCAGCGGGCAGTGTCATGGACACTATACCTCAGGCTGAATTCCTGTTTGGCAAAATTATTCCCATTGAAGAAAAACCCACGGTTAACCTGATCAAAACAACTTCCGCTACCGGGCAGCGCGAACTATATGAGTTCAAAAAGCGTGACCCGGGACAGCCTGTCCCTGACAGCCTTCTAAACACCGACTTCAGTTTCGGGATACTGACACTCTCCTTTGTACTCATTACTGTTTTATCAGCTTTTGCAAGAAAAAGCCTGAGAGAAAGCTTTTTGTCCATCCTCCTGAAGCGTCAGCACGAATTGTCTTCTCTTTCGTCTTCTGTAATAATTTCATGGCCTCCACTGGTAATGAACCTGTTCACCTTGTTTAGCATAAGCCTCTTTGCAGCAATAGCAGCGGTTTATACGGGGATTGTTGCGCCAATGCCAGGAGTTGAAATGATAAAGACCACCGCCATTTGTTTCGTAATATTAGCGGGAGTTCTTCTCTTCAGGCACATTACATGCATAATTGTTGCTTCTGTCTCCGGACAGAAAAAACTTTTCATGGAATATGTGTCTGTTGTGTATAATACGTGGTTTATTGCTGCCCTATGCTCATTTGCATTGTCTTCCGTAATTCTATTTTTGCCGGTAAGGACGCCTGTTATCATTATTTATGCCGGCGCCGCCCTTTTTGTTTTTCTTCTTTTACTGCGGACAATCAGGCTGTTAAACATTTTTATCATAAGACGTGTACCATTATTATATTTCATTTTATACCTTTGTGCCCTTGAAATCCTGCCTGTCCTGATAGTATTAAAAATACTCAGTGTATTTTAGAGACAGAAGGGAAAGTGGAGGTTGAACTTAAAACTTATGGCTTTGAAGATAAGGAAGGTATTAGTGTCGCAGCCTGAGCCAAACAATCCGAAATCACCATATTTCGAGCTCGCCAAAAAATACAATCTGAAGATAGACTTCAGGCCGTTCATTCTGGTTGAAGGAATTTCTGCCAAGGATTTCCGCCAGCAAAAGATAAATATTCCGGATTTCACGGCGGTGGTCTTCTCTTCCAAGACGGCTATAGATCATTTTTTCAGGATAGCCGAAGAAATGCGGATAACGATTCCTGACAATATGAAATATTTCTGCATCACTGAGAACGTCGCTTTCTATCTGCAGAAGTACATCGTCTACCGGAAACGAAAGATATTTCACGGCAAGGCAAAGTTTGAGGATTTGATTGATATGATAGTCAAGCATAAAGAGGAGAACTTTTTTGTTCCTCTTTCAGAACCTCACAAAACCGACATTCCTGACCTTCTGACAAAAAACAATGTCAGGTTCGCCGTGGGCTCCATGTACCGCACTATAAGCCGGGGATTTGACTCCGAAGACCTGGATTATGATATCCTTGTCTTTTACAGTCCGTCCGGGATTAAATCGCTTAAAGAAAACTTCCCCTCCTTTACCCAGGGCGAGATAAAAATGGCTGCCTTCGGTCCGACAACGGCAGAAGCAGTGACCAATGAGGGCTTCCGACTGGACATACAGGCTCCGAACCCGAAGGCTCCTTCAATGACAATGGCCCTTGACTGCTTCATCAGAGATTTCAATAAAAACAAAAGGTAAGGCCTCTTTCACCAAAAGTGAAAGACTATGCGGCATTAAGCCAATAAATGACCTTTTTGCCACAGGCAAGCCATTGCGCCTTAGCTGCTTCAGGGCACTCTTTTCAGTGACCGACAGCAGCCCGGAGCTCTCTCCTGTACGACTCCTGATCTCAGTGCCAAAGCGTTATTTCAAGAAGGCCGTTATGCGCAATCTTCTCCGTAGAAGAATAAAAGAGGCTTACAGGAAAAACAAAATGCCGCTTATTGACTTCCTGGTAAAAAGCGGGCGGCACATCGACATGGCTGTTATCTGGAGTGACCCCGAGCCTGCAGAATATAAACAGATAGAAGAGTCTGTAAAGGATTTGATAGGGAAACTGACCCGAATAAAGTGAACCGTTAACTTTGCGTAAAATCATTTCTCATGAACCTGATAAAACCAAAAAAGACCGTCATCATACTGGCAACTGCCGCTGTAGCCATTTTTACATTGGGCTTTCTGATAGCAGATCAGCAGGAAAAAGATTTCAGGCTCACAAAGAATATTGATATTTACATCTCTCTCTTCAGGGAGCTGAATGCTTTTTACGTTGACGAGATCGATCCGGAAAAGCTGGTTAAAACAAGCATTGACGGGATGCTTGCAACGCTTGATCCGTATACGGTTTATTACCCCCAGGATGATGTAAGTGACCTTGACTTTATGACTACCGGCAAATATGGCGGATTTGGTTCACTTATCAGAAAATCAGGAGATTACATTGTGGTAACCAATATTTATAAAGGATTTCCTGCAGATAAAAATGGGATTAAACCCGGGGATATTATGCTAAGTATAGACGGTAAATCTCTCAAGGGCGTTGCCTCTGACAAAGCTTCCGATATGCTCAAGGGAGACCCGGGTTCTGTTGCAGAACTGACACTGCTCAGGAACAGTAAAGAGTTTACCGTCAGGCTAAACCGCGAGAAGATCTCGATTCCGGCTGTTCCCTATTATGGGATGGTTGGCGGCACCACCGGATATATCCGTTTCACCAGTTTTACGCAAAACTGCATTACGGAAGTAAGGGATGCTCTCATAGACCTCAAAGAGAACCAGGGAGCTACAACCCTGATCCTCGATCTGCGAAACAATCCCGGAGGACTTGTCTCGGAAGCCGTTGAAATTGTAAACCTTTTCGTAAAGCCTGGACAGGAGGTTGTCAGTACCCGGGGAAGGGTAAAACAGTACGACGCAGTTTTCAAAACTCAGAGAAATCCCGTTGCCCCTGACATGCCCCTAATAATCCTTATTAACAGGGCCTCAGCTTCAGCCTCAGAGATTGTGGCAGGTGCAATTCAGGATCTTGACCGGGGAGTGATCCTGGGAGAACGGTCCTATGGAAAGGGCCTGGTGCAGGTAGCCCGGCCGCTAAGCTATAAAGCTGAACTGAAGGTGACAACCGCAAAATACTATATCCCCAGCGGACGATGCATACAGGCGGTGGATTTTTCACACCCCAATGAGGACGGCAGTGTGGGACATATTCCTGATTCGCTGATTAAAACATTCAAAACAAAAAACGGAAGGGAAGTTAAGGACGGCGGCGGTATTATCCCTGATAAGACCGTACCTTCAGAAATGCTTACACGGTTCACAAGTGAGCTATATATCCAGAATATGATATTTGATTTTGCAACGGAATATTACTGGTCTCACCCCGTCCCGGCAAACCCTGACAGCCTGATAATCAATGAAGCTGATCTTGAACAATTCGGCGAATTCCTCAGGAAGAAAAACTTCTCCTATAAGACAGATTCAGAGACGGCCCTTGAAGAGGTTGTTTCCCTGACAAAAAGCGAGGGCCTTTATGAGGTAAACTCCGGCACTATTGAGGAGCTACGAAAGGGTGTTTCCCATAATCTTGATAATGATCTCAGAAACCAAAAAAAGGATGTTGCCGGGCTGATTGAGTCAGAGCTTGTCGGAAGATATTTCTATGATGCCGGAGCCGTAAGATATTCTCTTCCTTTTGACAAACAGGTAACCGAAGCTGTCGGTATTGCTGCAAACAATACTTCGTACTCGTCCTTTCTTAACGTTCCGGGACGCTGATCACCCGGGCTGGTGTCATTTCCACTTTTCGGCAGAGTCACTGAAGTGCTCTTTCTTCCATACAGGTAGCCGATCCTTTACCATCTCAAGCGCATGCCGGCAGGCACGGGTGGCCTGATCACGATGTCCGGCCGTTATCATAATGAAAAGCGATGCCTCCCCGGCTTTAACCATGCCGGTAGAATGAACTATTATTATATTTCTGACATCGTTGAACGCAGATCTCACGATGTCTATAATGACATCCGTCTCCTTCTCGGCCATTTCCGGATATGCTGAATATTCAATGGCGGTCACCTTCCTTCCTTCCTGTTCGTCATCCCTGACTCTTCCAATGAAAAGAGAAAGCGCTCCTGCCCCTGTATCTTCATTTCCGAGGGTTAAGAGTTCGGAAATCAATAACGTAGTCAATGGTCCGTCAACCAGGTGTCTTTGTTTCATTTTGATTATTTATCAGCCTCCGGCAAACGGGGGAAGTAATGCAATTATGTCGTTATCTTTCAGTGAAGTGTCTGTAGTAAGCATTGTTCCGTTAAGCGCAAGCCTGAAAACAACTGTTTTCATTCGTGGATATTTTTCGTAAATCTGTCGGCGCAGACCGGTAGTGCTTTCAACTCCGAACTCCTCCCCGGTTTTGCCTGCAATCTCCTGTGCAATGCCGAAATATAAAACCTTTATCATTTCCTCTGTCTTTAATGGGCCTCAAGCCAGTTATAACCAGTGCCGGTATCCACCTCAAGTTGTACGGCGAGAGATGCCGCCCCTTTCATTTCTTCCGTCACGATATTGCTAAGTCTCTCAGTGTCACTGACGGTGACTTCAAAAATAAGTTCGTCATGCACCTGGAGGATCATTTTTGCCTCAGGCATCTCATTGTCAAGCCGTTCCGCTATCCTGACCATCGCAATCTTAATAATATCCGCGGCGCTGCCCTGCAATGGTGCATTTATCGCGTTTCTTTCGGCATTGCCACGCACGACCTGGCTTCGCGAGTGTATATCCGGAACATACCGGCGCCTGCCGAACATCGTTGTAACATAACCCGCTTCCCTGGCTTTGCGGATGCTCTCATCCATATATTTTTTCACACCGGGATATGATGCAAAGTAGCCGTCAATAAGCTCTCTGGCATCTTTTCTTCCTATGTTGAGCCTTTCAGAAAGCCCGAAAGCAGATATTCCGTAAATGATACCGAAGTTGGCGGTCTTCGCTTTCGCCCTCATTTCTCGCGTAACATCACCAACAGGCACACCGAATATTTTTGAAGCCGTAGCTGCATGTATGTCCTGTCCTGACAGGAAGTCGGCTATCATTCCCTGGTCTCCGCTCAGGTGTGCCATAAGCCTGAGTTCAATCTGTGAATAGTCTGCACTGAGAAATATCTTTCCTGGATCGGGGATAAATGCCCGCCTGATCTCTCTCCCCTCCTCGTCACGCACAGGAATATTCTGCAGGTTCGGATTTGTTGAACTGAGTCTTCCGGTAGAAGCAACAGCCTGATTATATGTGGTGTGTATCCTGCCCGTTCTCTTGTCAATAAGCTCCGGCAGTGACTCAACATAGGTTGAAAGAAGCTTTTTCAGTCCCCGGAACTCAAGTACCTTGCCAATAACCTGGTGTTTTGAAGAAAGCCGTTGAAGCACCTCTTCGTCTGTACGGTACTGCTTTGTTTTTGTCAGCCTGGCATTATCATCCAGTTTCAGCCTTATGAAGAGTATGTCGCCCAGCTGCCTGGGTGATGATATGTTAAACTCCTGCCCGGCAAGGTCATATATCTCTTTTTCAAGCCTGATGATCGTCTCCCTGAGGGAGATGGCAAAGCTCTTCAGCACCTCCACATTTATCCGGATACCTTCTCTCTCCATCCTGGCCAGTACCTTAATCAGTGGCATTTCTATTTCACCGGCGAGTTTTTCAAGGCCCTGGCTGCGGAGTAATGGCTCAAATGTCTCCTTCAGCTGCCAGGTCACATCGGCATCTTCAACCGAATATTCCCGTATCTTTTCCTTTTCCACCTCGCGCATCGTTTTTTGCCTGGGACCTCTCTCACCAATGAGATCTTCTATGGGAACCGGCCTGTAACGAAGGTATTTTCCCGACAGGAGATCCAGGTTGTGTCTCATGTCGGGTTCCAGAAGGTAATGCGCTATCATTGTGTCAAAAAGAGGGCCATTGACATTTATGCCGTAACATGACAGTACCTGGATGTCAAACTTCAGGTTCTGCCCTGTCTTGCCGATCATGCTGTTTTCAAAGACAGGCTTCAGGGGAGCGAGCAGCTCCTGTGCCGCTTTCCTTTCTGAGGGCAGCCAGAGGAGAGTTCCAGTCCCCTTTTCCCAGCTGAAGGCCACTGCTACCAGTTCCGTATTCAGTGTGTCAAGAGATGTTGTTTCAGTATCGAAGCAGAACTCCTTAAGACTGCCCAGGATTGAAGCCAGGCTCTTTGCGCCGGAGAGATCTTCAACAAGAACATATTTATGCTCAGTGGTTTTAATGGATTGCCTCTCTTCTGAAAAGGCCTGCTGAGGCACATCGAAAAGAGAACCCTGTTGATTGTCTGCCGGCCGCCTGGTCTCATTTAAGGTAACCGGCCCCTGTTCTGATGACTGAGCCGGGAGGGTGGCAGTTTTATCAAGTTTTGAAGCCATGGTACGGAACTCAAGCTCCTCGTACAATAGTTTCAGTTTAGCGATGTCTGCCTCACGCCTGTGAAACAGTTCGTGTCTGAATTCCACCGGAACATTTTGCTCTATAGTTGCGAGTCGTTTGGAGAGTAATATCTGGTCACGGTTTTCCTCCACGGCCTCCTTTTGCTTGCCGGAGAGCCTTGATGTGCTCTCAAGAAGACTCTCTATGCCCCCGAACTCTGTGATGAGCTTACGTGCCGTTATTGGCCCTATTCCGGGTGCTCCCGGAATATTATCGGACGTGTCGCCCATAAGACCCAGTAAATCAATAATAGATTCCGGCTTAACCCCGTATTCTCTTACTATTTCTGTGGGCCCCCATATCTCAGCTTCACCGCCGCTTCGGCCAGGCCTGTACATCATTACTTTTTCTGTCACCAGCTGGGCAAAGTCCTTGTCCGGAGTCATCATATAAGTAGTAAAGCCGGCCTCAGAAGCCTTGCGTGCAAGAGTGCCAATAACATCATCGGCCTCAAATCCGGCCACCTCAATGACCGGAATGCGAAAACCTTCAAGGAGTCTTTTTATATACGGCACCGCTATTTTTATGTCTTCC
This sequence comes from Bacteroidales bacterium, assembly GCA_035530535.1. Taxonomy (GTDB): domain Bacteria; phylum Bacteroidota; class Bacteroidia; order Bacteroidales; family VadinHA17; genus SR-FBR-E99. Next base: position 29,148 of record DATKUS010000156.1, on the reverse strand, counting down.
GGGGTGGCGTCTCTGTTGGCCTTGTATTCCGGATAAATCTCATTCCTGAATGTGGGCCCCGGGGGATCGAATACAACAGCAATATGTGTTGGTCTCTGTTTTGTCAGCAGATCTTCAAGGGTCAGAAGAAATCCAAAAACCGCGGAAGTGTTCATTCCGCCAGTGGTTATTCGCGGATTCCTGATAAATGCATAATATGACCTGAATATCAGGGCATATGCGTCAAGCAGGAACAGTCTTTTATCTTCGTTATTCTCTTTCACCTGTTGTCTGATGCATGCCACTCAGCAAACGAGGTGGCGGTTTCATAAAGTCTTACGCTGTGAAGCTCTACGCCTGAAGGCGTTTTTTCTGAAACAGTCCTGGCTATGTCTGCCGCCAGGTTCTCACATGTAGGCTGATACGGTGTCACAATCACATTTTCAAAGTGAGTGCGATAACTCTTAATCTTTTCATCCGGGGCAAAGCCGGCAACCATAAGTGCATGGTCAAATTTCTCAATTATATTTTCCTCAACGATATTTTTCAGGTCTCCGAAGTCAATGACCATTCCGTTCCTCGGATCTGCCGGATCGTCTGCCGGAACCCCCGAAAAGGTAACATAGAGAATATATGAATGTCCGTGAACATTGCGGCACGGACCGTCATAGTTCCAGAGAGCATGTGCCATCTCAAAACGAAATTCCTTTGTGATCCTGATTACTGCCATATGAAGATTTATTGGTGTCTGCAAAATTAAACTATTTATCAGCATTTTTGTTTAATAAGACTTTGGGGTCTGATAATTACAGCCTTAGTGTTTTACGAAGCATAAAAGAACTACCTTTGCATCCGATAAACATCTTATGGGGATGAATGAAAAACAGACATTGACAATACCATATTTTGCGGAGAAAAGCTTCAGTAAGTATGGTCAGCATAATGCGTTGGGTTTTGTGGGAGAACCGGTTCTCACCTATAACGACGTGAAGAGATCCGTTGATGCGGTAATGGCACTGCTTGAAAAGTATTCCATCGGCCGTGGCGATAAAGTGGCGATACTGAGTGGCAGCATGCCTAACTGGGGCATTACTTACCTGGCCATTGTATCAATGGGCGCCGTAGTGGTGCCCGTGCTGCCCGATTTTACCTCTGATGAGGTGTCAAATGTCCTTCGTCATTCCGAAGCAACAGCAATATTTGTCTCCGGCGCACTTACTGGAAAGCTGGCGGGCTATTCATCAGAGACCCTCAGGCTTGCAATCACACTTGATGACTTTGCTATAATCTCAGGGTACAACGGAGCCGGTTATGAACCTTCGGCAAGACCCGAAAAAGAATATCCTGTGGAAGAGGAAGATCTTGCGGCGCTTATTTATACATCTGGCACTACCGGAAAGTCCAAGGGTGTGATGCTGACCCATAAGAACCTTTGCTTCACTGCTGAGAAGACTCTTACAATACAGAGGGTAAATGACCAGGATGTTTTCCTGAGCATTCTTCCTCTGTCACACACTTATGAGCAGACCCTCGGCCTTATTCTGCCGATCTTCAACGGCGCATCAGTATACTATCTTCGGAAGCCTCCAACACCAGCGGTACTGCTGCCGGCCCTTTCAGCTGTAAGGCCCACCACCATGCTTACAGTGCCCCTGATCATGGAAAAGATCTATTTCAACAAAATAGCTCCTGCTTTCCATGAAAGCAAGCTGCTATCAATCCTTTACCGTATGTCCTTCTTCCGTAAGATCCTTAACAAGGCTGCAGGAAAGAAGCTATACAAGACCTTTGGAGGAAGACTAAGATTCTTCGGCATTGGAGGAGCTAAGCTCAATCCCACCGTTGAGAAATTCCTGATTGAAGCAAAATTCCCCTATGCAATAGGGTACGGACTGACGGAAACGTCGCCCCTGCTTGCAGGTACGTGCGTTGGTAGTCCACGGCTTGGTTCAACCGGGCCGGCAATGGAGGGGGTTACTCTCAAAATAAGTAATCCTGATCCCATTACCGGAGAAGGAGAAGTCTGGGCTAAAGGAGATAATGTAATGAGGGGTTATTATAATGACCCGTCAATGACAGCAGACGCCATTACTCCTGACGGATGGTTCCGCACAGGAGATCTTGGGGTCCTCAATAAAAACGGATACCTGAGCCTGAAGGGCAGACTTAAAAACATGATAGTAGGATCTAGCGGCCAGAATATATATCCGGAAGAGATAGAATCTGTTATCAATGATTTCAGCCTGGTAATAGAGTCGCTGGTTGTCCAGAAAAAAGGCAAACTGGTTGCAATGGTGCACCTCAATATGGATGAGCTTCAGGCAAAATACCAGAGCATGAAGAAGGAGCTAACAGAGCAGGCGGAAGTTAAGATAGATGAGTATCTGGAAGAGATCCGGAAATACGTGAACTCAAAAGTCAACAAATTCAGCCAGGTGCAGCTGGTTGTGTTGCAGCCTGAGCCGTTCCAGAAAACGGCAACCCTGAAAATCAAGAGATTCTTATATTGCTGATTTTGGGTTGTTTGCCGTTTGCATTCAGGGCTGTATCCCCTTTCCACTTTTTCCCTTCACTTTAGCGCCCTAAGGTACTGCTGTTTCATGATGAGAAATCCTCTCATTGAAGTGGAATGCAGGAAGTAGTGGCGATGTGGCATTTCATATTTGGCTCACAGTAATTTTTTTTGCTACTTTGCTGCAAATTACGAAAAGAAGAGATGTCGCTGAGAAACAAGTCACTCCTGCTTATATTTTCAATACTGATCGTTGATCAGGTTGTCAAGATCCTGATCAAGACCAACATGGTAATAGGCGATGAGATCCCTGTGCTGGGAAGCTGGTTCAGGCTTCATTTTCTCGAGAACAATGGCATGGCGTTCGGAATGGAGTGGGGTGGCAAAGCCGGAAAGGCAGCGCTTAGTATTTTCAGGATGACAGCCATCGCCGGCATATTCTGGTACCTGATCAGCATCATCCGCAATAAGGCACCTCTTGGCCTGATCCTGGCAGTAAGCGCCATCGTTGCCGGAGCAATGGGAAATCTTATTGACAGTGCTTTTTACGGAATGATATTCAGTGAGAGCTGGCATACCCCGGCGGTCATGTTTCCTCAGGGAGGAGGCTATTCTTCATTTTTGCACGGCCGTGTTGTTGACATGCTCTATTTCCCGATCATCGATACCCACTGGCCGTCATGGTCTCCCTTCAGACCGGGCGAAACACTGATATTCTTCAGGCCTGTGTTTAACCTTGCCGACTCATCCATAACAACCGGCGTACTTTCAATACTAGTATTTCAGAAGAAATTCCTGGGAGACGCCAAATGATCACTTCTCGCAGCTGTTAAGGCAATAGAGAAGGTTTTTCAGGCTTTCATCACGGATCGAATAATAGATGTTCTTTCCCTCGCGGCGTGAAACAAGGACGCGTTTATCCTTCATTATTCCAAGGTGATGCGATGCTGTAGACTGTTCCAGCCCCAGCAGTTTATGAATTTCGGTAACCGTCATTTTTTTGTTCCCCTCGAGGGCGTTAAGTATGGAGATCCGCACAGGATGCGCCATTGCTTTTAGTATTCCTGCTGCCCTTTCCAGCCTTTCAGGATCCAGATTAATGTTGCTCATTCAATTCTAACTTGTTTTGCAAATGTATGTAAATATGTTCATATGATCCATTACAATGTCACAGTACATTTCAGAACAATTTATGACATATTCACATTTTATCTTATTTTTGAATCCACTACGGGGAACGGTAATGGCAATTTTATCAGATATCAAGAATCCGGTTGCAGAAGAAATGAGGGATTTTAAGTCCTACTTCAACCGCACACTCCAGACTGATGTGCCGTTCTTCCACATTATCCTTAACTACATTCTGCGCCGGAAAGGCAAACAGATGAGACCTATGCTGGTTTTCCTTACAGCAAAACTAAACGGGAAAATAAATGAGTCCTCGTTCGTTGCGGCGACACTCATTGAGCTTCTCCACACAGCAACCCTGGTGCATGATGATGTTGTGGATGAAGCTGTTGAAAGGCGGGGTCTTCCTTCAATAAATGCTCTCTGGAATTCAAAGATAGCGGTCCTTGTGGGAGATTACCTGCTTGCTCAGGGCCTGCTTATCAGTGTTGAAAAAAAGAGTTACGGTATGCTTGAGATCGTCTCTTCGGCCGTGAAAGAAATAATCAAGGGAGAGCTTGTCCAGCTGCAGAAGACGCGCAGGCTGAATATAAGCGAGGCGGACTATTTCCGGATAATAAGAATGAAGACGGCAGCGCTTATCGGGGCATGCACTGCCTGTGGCGCCAGTTCGGTCACGGATGACCCGGCGGTTGTGTCTTCAATGAAGGTGTTTGGTGAGACCACCGGAATAGCATTCCAGATTAAAGATGACCTGCTGGATTATGAAAGTAACGGACTGACAGGGAAAAAAGAGGGTAATGACATCAAGGAGAAAAAAATAACCCTTCCCCTTATACACGCCCTCCGGGAAGCCGGACCAATAGAGCGAAGAAAGATCATCCGGATAATCAGAAAAAAGAAAAAGGGAAGAAAAGAGATACACGAGGTGATTGATTTTGTGAAACATCACCGGGGGCTTGAATATGCTGAGGCCAAAATGGCAGAATATGCTGACATGGCAATGAGGAAACTGGACGCTTATCCGGAATCGGAGACGAAAACAGCTCTGATTCAATTTGTTTTATATTCAACTTCGCGTAAAAAATGAAAGATATTGTAGCTTTCCTGGCCGCAGACAAATATGCTGTGGCAGGAGTTTCAAGGGACCCGAAGAAGTTCGGGCATGTAGTGTTTAAGACTCTTCGCAAAAAGGGAATGGACGTTGTTCCTGTAAATCCCGCTGCAGACACTATTGATGGTGTCAAATGTTATAATTCGATCAGCGACCTTCCGTCTGACATAAAGGGTGTCATTTTTATGACCCCCAAAGAAGAAACGCTGTCTGTTGCCAGGGCGTCAATTTCAAAAGGGATTAAAAATCTCTGGATTCAGCAGGGGGCAGAATCAAAATCAACTATCTCCGAATTGGAAAAAGAAAATGTCAACCTGATACATAATGAATGTATCATGATGTTCTGGAAACCGGATGGCATGCATTCTTTTCACCGTTTTCTGAAGAAAATCTTCGGGCATCTGCCGGCATAGGCAAATCCATTCAATTCTCGTGAAGTTAAGACTACGGGTAATTCGGGATAACATCCTGTTTTAGTGATAGTTATTGCCGTTTTTCGAAAAGCCTGTTCCACGTGAAAACAGGTCATTTCAGGAGAGCCTCAGCCACCGCCAATGCCTTTTTTTTACCGATGACCTTTTCAATCTCCTCCGGAGCGACTTCACTGATTTTTTTAACAGAGCCGAATTTTTTAAGAAGCAGCTCCTTTGTCTTTTCACCAATTCCGGGAATTTCATTAAGAAAAGAACTGTTCATTTTTGAACTTCTTTTACCGCGGTGAAAATTTATTCCGAATCTGTGCGCCTCATTTCTGAGGTGCTGAATTATTTTAAGTGTTATGCTGTTTTTATCAAGGTAAAGAGGGACGGTGTCTCCTGGAAAATAAATTTCCTCCAGTTTTTTTGCAATTCCTATTACAGTTATCTTTCCTCTGAGTCCAAGCATTTCGAGGCTTTTTACTGCAGACGAAAGCTGCCCCTTGCCCCCGTCGACCACTATCAGCTGGGGAAGAGGAGCCTTTTCGTTGAGCATGCGGCTATAACGCCTGTCAATAACCTCCTCCATTGAGGCGAAGTCGTCAGTCCCGGTGACTGTTCTGATATTGAAATGACGGTATTCCTTATTTGAGGGCTTGCCGTTGCGGAAGACAACACATGCCGCCACGGCTGATTCACCCTGGATATTGGAGTTGTCAAAACATTCGATATGAACAGGCAAAGAGGGCATATGAAGATCCTTCATCATCTTTTCAAGGTTACGGCCCGTCCTGTTCTCTTTTGACTGTGCTGCGGCCTTTTTTCGCCGTTCAAGTTTAAAGAAGACTGCATTTCTGCTTGCCAGCTCAAGCAGTTTATGCCTGTCGCCCCGTTGTGGCACCGAATATTTTACTCTATCTATCAGAATATCAGGCATAAACGGCACAATTATCTCCGGGGAGTCGCTTGCAACCCGTTGCCTTATCTCGGTAACGGCGGTTGAGAGAAGTGATTCTTTCTCTTCCTCAAGCCTTATTTTCAGCTCAATGGAATATGTCTGAACCACCGCCCCTTCAACAACCTTCATATAAGTAATAAACATAGAGGATTCATCCTGAGAGCATCCGAAAACATCCACATTTTTGACGGAAGTGTTAACAACCACTGACTTGCTGCGGTATCGCGCAATCAGGGCAAGTTTCTCCTTTATCTTTTGCGCTTCTTCAAACTTCAGTTCGCGGACATATTGTTTCATAAGTGCCTCAAGATGACCAGTCACAGAACTTACATCGCCCCTTATGATATCCCTGATGCGGGCGATTTGTTCATTGTGCTCTTCCTCGCTAACCAGTCCTACACATGGTGCTTTGCAGTTGCCGATATGATATTCAAGACAGACTTTGAACCTGCCTTCCTCTATTGATTTTCGGTTTAGAGGAAGAGAGCATGTGCGTATCTGGAAAAGGTGCCGTATCAGTTCAAGTAGCGTGCGGACTGCCGGCACGGATGTATAAGGACCATGGTAAGATGAGCCGTCGGCAATAACCTTTCTTGTAAGAAACACGCGCGGGAAGTGCTCATTCTTAATGCATATCCATGGGTATGTCTTGTCATCTTTCAGGAGTATATTGTACCTGGGCTGATGCTTTTTAATAAGATTGTTTTCAAGTAGAAGGGCATCAGATTCATTGTCAACCACAATATGCCGCAGTTCTGAAGCACGGGAGAGCATCACCAGGGTCTTGCCAGACTGGTTTTTTGCGAAGTATGATGATACCCGCTTTTTTAAACTGATTGCTTTACCGACATACAATATTGTACCGGATCCGTCCATGAACTGGTAAACGCCAGGCCTGTCAGGCAGGGAAGAAACGGCGGACTTTATGGAGTCAGGTTTGTTCAAGTTTGATCGATTTTTGTGGCCAGCTTAAAGGTAAAAATATAATCTTCTGTAATATCCAAAGTACGACAGGCAATTGTCAGCAAAATCTTGATGGTCATTCAGCAAAGAGAGGTACAAACCTGAAACTTTTTCCGTCAAATAATCCCTTATCGCTGAGCTTCAGTTCAGGTATTACCAGTAAAGCCATGAAAGAGAGGGTCATAAACGGGGCGTCGAGCGAGCTGCCCTGTCTTTTCACCGCCTCTGTCAGCCTAAGATAGCTTTCCGCAATAGCTGATACCGGCATGTCAGACATTATCCCGGCGACTGGCAAAGGTAGAAGTTCGCTGTCCTGTTCTGAAACAACAGCCATCCCACCTCCGGCATCCACAACCATGTTAACGGCCTTTACAATATCCTCGTCAGAAACACCCACGGCAATAATGTTATGACTGTCGTGGGCCACGGATGTTGCCATAGCCCCCTGTTTAAGTCTGAAACCCCTGATAAAGCCAATTGAAGGGGGGGCATCATTGTAACGCTCCTTTACAACTATTTTCAGAATATCTTCATCAGGTCTGCTGTGAACCAAAGGCTCATTTCCCGTTTCCACAATAACGGATCCGGTCAGCAGCTCTCCGTTCTGCGCGGTAATTACCCTCATTGTGGCTCCGCCGTTTTTGACTTCTATTTCATCCGTCAATATATGGTTGCAGTTGAATTTATTGATTTTTGAGACAATCCCGGCGTCAAAAAGGGTTCTGCTGCCGTCGAATACCATGATACCGTCGATCCATGTCTGCATAACCTTCATTGAGCCAGGATCATCAACAACAATGAAGTCTGCCTTATCCCCGACCCTCAGCAGGCCACTTCCGAGGCTGTAATGAACCGCAGCATTTACTGAAGCTGCCCTGAGAATATTAAACAGATCATACTCTTTATTAACAAGGCGGGCAACGAGCAGGTTTATATGTCCTCTTTCAAGCATTTCAGGATGCAGATCGTCACTGCAAAGCATCACCCTGTCAGGATGAGATTCAAGCAAAGAAGCAAGGGCATTAAGGTTTTTTGCGGCACTGCCTTCGCGTATCAGAATATTCATTCCGAGAGAGATCTTTTCAAGAGCCTCTTCGATAGTTGAACATTCATGGTCAGTAGATATTCCTGCAGCTGCATATTTCACCAGGTCTCCTCCGGTGAGCCCCGGGGCATGGCCATCTATTACAACACCTGCATTGTGTGCGATTTTCAGCTTTGCAGTAACAACTTCATCACCGTAAATAACACCTGGAAAATTCATCATTTCTGCCAGGTAATTTATTCTTTTATCCAGCAAAAGCTTCCTTACTTCTTCCGGTCCTATAACCGCACCGGAGCTTTCAAATGAGGTAGCAGGAACGCACGATGGCGCACCAAACGAAAACTTCACAGGAACAGAGGCGGCATTATCAAGCATAAAATTAATCCCCTCAACTCCCATTACATTGGCAATCTCGTGAGGGTCCGACACAACTGCAACAGTTCCGTGCCTCACGGCCGCAACAGCAAACTGTGAGGGCGTGACCATAGAACTTTCTATGTGTACATGTGCATCTGTAAGCCCAGGCATAATAAAAAGATCAGGAGCCGATTCAACTTCCTTAATTGCGGTAATCGTTCCGCCCATAAAGGAGATCTCGCCGGTATATATCTTCCTCTTATGCAGGTCCACTATTTTTCCTGAAATTTTCATTTTTGATTTTTATAAAAGATGTTCCACGTGGAACACAAGCCTTACCTTCCCAGATACATAATTAAAATTGAAATGTCAGAAGAAGATACTCCGCTAATCCTTGAGGCTTGTCCAATTGAACCCGGACGAATTTTCGTAAGTTTTTCTCTGCCTTCAGTAGAAATTGATGTTAGCTCATCATATTCAATATCGTCAGGGATTCTCAGGTCTTCCAGTCTGCTTATCTTTTCTGCAATATTCCTTTCGCGTTCCAGATAGCCTGAATATTTTATCCTGATCTCTGCTCCCTCTGCAATCTCCCTTTTTCTTTCTGAAGAGGAATACTTCAACTCTTCAGATCCCGGCATTTGCTGCAACAGCTCCCCCAGATCCACCTGTGGTCTTCCCGCAACAGTCATAGCCTTACTCTTCTGTGAAATACCGCTCGTCCCTTTAGACTCCAAAAAAACGTTAATCTTTACCGGATCCAGGCTTTCCTTCTTCAGAAAGCCTGCTATCTCATTCATCATTGCCTGCTTTTCCTTAAGTCTCTCGAGTCTTAATCCGCCTGCCATACCAAGCATGCACGCCTTTTCTGTAAGTCTCTCGTCTGCATTATCCTGTCTCAAAAGGATCCTGTACTCAGCTCTTGATGTAAACATCCTGTAAGGTTCATCAACTCCTTTCGTTACGAGGTCATCAATAAGTACTCCGATGTATCCTTCATCCCTGCCAATTACAAGCGGCTTCTCATTCCTTATCTTAAGGACCGCGTTTGCACCTGCCATCAGTCCCTGTGCTCCGGCTTCCTCATATCCTGTAGTTCCGTTTATCTGTCCGGCAAAATATAATCCTTCAATCTTTTTCGTCTCCAGAGTATGCTTTAGTTGTGTCGGTTGAAAGAAATCGTATTCTATCGCATAGCCCGGCCTGTATATCACTACTCCTTCCAGACCGCGTACCTTTCTTAACGCATTTAGTTGAGTCTCCAGTGGAAGACTGCTTGCAAATCCATTTATATAATATTCATTTGTGTCCCATCCCTCCGGCTCCAGGAATAGCTGGTGAAACTCCTTGTCTGCAAAAGTCACTATTTTATCTTCAACGCTCGGACAGTACCTGGGTCCTCTCCCTTTAATTCTTCCAGTAAACAGGGGAGAATATTCCAGACCTTTTCTTAGCTCATCATGTACCTCCTTATTCGTATGAGTAATGAAACAGCTTTTTTCATCCTTTATATCAGTACGGTCATTAAGGAATGAAAAGGAGAGTCCCTCTCCGTCTCCCTTCTGTTCTGTCATAAGACTGAAGTCCAGGCTTCTTCCGTCAACCCTTGCGCTTGTACCTGTCTTCATCCTTTCAACACTGAACCCAAGCTTCTTTAACTGATCACTTAATCCCATAGATGCCTGATCTCCGGATCTGCCTCCCTTCATTGTCTGAAATCCAACATGCATCAGTCCGTTCAGAAATGTTCCGTTTGTAAGTACTACTGCATCAGCATAAAATCTTGTCCCCAGTGACGTACTTACCCCCTTTACTCTCTCCCCTTCCAGGATCAGGCTTGTTGCCTGCTCCTGCCATATATGAAGCATTCCCTTGTTTTCCAGGACTTTTCTCCACTCCCGTGTGAACATCATTCTGTCACACTGAGCTCTCGGGCTCCACATTGCAGGTCCCTTGCTCCTGTTAAGCATCCTGAACTGTATCATTGTGCGGTCCGTGACTATCCCCGACATTCCGCCAAGTGCATCTATCTCTCTGATTATCTGTCCTTTCGCAATGCCGCCCATAGCTGGATTGCATGACATTTGGGCCAGCTTTGTCATATCCATTGTTACAAGCAGGGTCTTTGCACCCATTGTGGCTGCCATATGTGCCGCTTCACATCCCGCATGACCACCTCCTACAACAATAATATCATATGTGAAATTCATTCAGCTTCAGCTAATGCCAGATACATTTCTTCCCTTTCTGTCATCACAGCCTTCTCCTCCTTGCTGGAGTCTACATATCCGCACAGGTGCAAAAATCCGTGAAATATAACTCTTGTGGTTTCGCTTTCAAGTGATACATTTAGAGATTGAGCATTATACCTAACCCTCTCTATGCTAATGTATATCTCGCCGTTTATGACTTTCCCTTCGTTATAGTCAAATGTAATTATATCAGTAAGGTAATCATGGGCCAAAAACTCCCTGTTTATTTCCAGTAATTTTTTATCCGTTGTAAATATCACTTCTGTATTCCCGGTTTTTCTGCCAGCGTCATTTATTATTTTCAGGATAACCCGTTTAATCTTCCGGTTCTCCTTAAGTCGAAATCCTTCAATATCGTAGTTAAATCCTATTTTCAATAAACTAGTATTTAAAGGTCATTTTTACTTCATTACCCGCTTTGTTATACTCTGTTGTATCAGCGAGGTGCCTCATAAGGAAAACGCCCCTTCCCTGAAGGTTTTCAATATTCTCCGGTTTTGTGGGATCGGGCAGGTTCCGGTATTCAAAACCTTTGCCTTCATCGGTCACAAACACTTCAAACACATTTCCGTCCGCAGAAATTTCTACTGTTACATTCTTTGTTACATCCTCCTTATTTCCGTGTATAATAGCATTATTTACCGCCTCCACAGTTGAAACAAGAATCTTACCGTACACATCATCTGAAACACCAAGCCTCTTTGACAATGTGTCTACCATAGTTTCTATAATAGTCAGATTTTCAATGTCTGATTTTATGGTCATTTTTTCCGTCATAATAGAAACAATTACAATATCTTAAACTACCTGCGATTCTTTTTGTTTCACAAATACTTATTTATTCACCAGCCAAAGTTCGGGATTTAGTTTTGTCTTTTCTTCATAGATCATAAACTTTAATACAGCTTTATTTCCTTCAGCTGAATCACTAAAAACCTCTCCCAGCACCTGACCTGTTGCAACAATCTCTCCAGCCTTTACTCTTAAATTGACCAGATTCTGATATACTGTAAGGTATTTCCCGTGTCGCACTATAACTGCCATATTTGCTCCTGAAATAGCAAAAACCCTTACTGCCTGACCCTTAAATATCGATTTCGCCATTATATTACCACTCGAAGTTATTTCAATACCTATATTATCTTCCGTAACTCTTTTTAAGACAGGGTGTTGCTGCAGGCCAAAGTGGCTTGTTATGATTCCCTTTTCAACCGGCCATGGTAGCCTTCCTTTGTTTTCTCCGAAGGAATCCCCAACCAGCTTCATTTCATTCGTCATAGGTGTAGAAACACTTTTCTTTCTTTCTTCTTCAATCACCCTGGCAATTTCAGCTTCAATCTGCCGTGTTATCCGCTTTTTCTCTTCAAGTTGCTGCTTTAGTTGCGTTTCCTTCTTGCCAAGGGTTGTTACCATCCTCTCCCTGCGGACCTGGTCTTCTCTGAGAATCTGTTTCTGTCGTTCTTCTTTCCTTTTAAGGTCATTTATACTCTTTACGTCCGTTTCCAGCTTCGCTCTTGTAGTCTGCAGTTCATAATATATCTGGCTTATTAATTCCGCCTCATTCCTTCTGTATCTGGCAACCTGTTGTATATACTTAAGCCTCTTGTAGCCCTGGTTAAAGTCAGTTGAAGATAAAATAAATGCAACGGCAGGGTTTCCTCTTGTCGCTTTATATGCATTGATTATTGAGCGTCCGTATTCTTCCTTAAGCCTTGTCAGGTCTTCCTCCATTATCTCTCCTGCCTGTTTGTTAAGAGATATCCTGTATCGCAGAAGGCTAATCTCTTCGCCGTATTCATTTATTATTTTTTCCCGTAACGATAACTTCTTTCCTATAACGCTCAGCTCATTAAGGTTCTCCTTTCTTTCTGATGCCGTATTTTTGAGCAGCCGGTCCACATATTCTATTTCTTCGAGGTTTTTCTTCCTTCTATTCTCAAGTTCCGTGCGACTTTGGGCTCCGAGATCAAGAAATACGGACACCAACAACAATGATATTATTGCCTTAATTATCATAAAGATTCTCTTCTGTATCCCGGCAATACAACTTTAATCCTTTCATTAAACCCTACATTCAATTCCGTTATACTAATTTTCACGTGGAACATTTTCCCCACGCTTTTAATTTCTATGGTTGAAGGATATTTTTTCTTTCCGCGCTTTATAAAGTTACCAAACCTCATCAAATATTCCGGCTCATTTCCTGATGTCTTTATGTTCTCCTCTGAAATTTTTCTCTCTTCCCTGTTAACAATTATGTCTCTTATATAATTTCCTTCAGGATATGAAATCAGAAAATCATTACTTCCGGATATTATTGCATTAGAAACAGTAACATCTCCGGGTATGTCTCCCATAAAAATTTCAATCAAATTCTTCGGTAATCCCGATCTTCTAAGTATTTCTTCCCTGCTTCCGTATAGAATTACCCTGCTCATTTTATTAATTACAAATACGGAATCGCCTGTAGATATAGCTCTTACCAGCTCAATTCCCAGCGGCCCCCTGATTGAGGCAAAAAAATCTCCTTCCGGGTTAACTTTTGCATAAAGGTTAAAACTTCCTTCCACCTGCGTGCCCCTTAGTTCTACTTCCGCCTTTTTTATGACGAATCCTTCAGGATTAATGTTAAGAGACTTTGCCTCTGTTAAAATATTATAGCCCGAACTTTCAACATAGGTCCCCGTCATCCTTCCATCTCTTTTCCTTGTAGTAGCACAGGATGAAAAAATTATAGATATTATGAACAGAATTATTATTCCTGTTTTTCTCCTCCACATAATTCTATTTCCTTTTTAAGATATTCCTTTGAGCTATCACCCTCCAGCGCCATTCTCCAGTAATTAACTGCTTCATTACACTTTGACATTGTTTTAAGAATAAAACCCATGTGTTCAAGAATCTCGGGGTCATTTTCTTCAGATTTCTCAAATATCTTTCTCATTACACCGTATGCTTCCTTAATTTTTCCTGATTTATACAGAACCCAGGCATACGTATCAAGGTAGGTTGCATTATTACTATCCTTCGCTATTACCTTTTCTGTCATTTTCAGCGCTTTTTGTAATTCCCTGTCATTCTCAGCAAGAAAATATGAATAATTATTAAGCAGCATAATATTATCAGGGTCAATTATAAGGGCCTTCTCCATATACTTATACGCCTCCTCAAAATCTTTCATTCTGTATTTAAGTTCTCCCAGCATTGATAAAACCTGAAGCTTTAACTGTTTATCGTTCCCTGCCAGTATAAGTGCCTTATTCAGTTCAGAATCTGCTACATCGTACTTTCCCAATTCCATTGCAGCAATAGCATAATATACTTTACCGATGATACTCCTGTTATTCTCGGAAGAATAAGCTGAGGCAAGATTGTAGAGCTTTTCATATTCTTCACTTCCGGCATACAGCAAAATCAGTCTTTCTTTAAAAAAATAACCTTTTGGTACTTTACTCAATATCTCTTCATAACGCCCGATAGCCTTACCGGTCATTCCAAGCTTCTCATACATCTCCGGTCTTATGGATAAAACTTCCTCGTCATCAGGATAGTCTTCTTCCAGTAAAAGGAGGCTTGCTTCCAGGGTCTTGTTTTGTGATACTATGTATGCCGAATCCCTGTTAAGCTCACTTACCAGGGCCACTTTTCTTTCACGGTCTATAACCTGGCTCTTAATTACTGATCCCAGAAAAACAGAAACGCCCTCATACTTCTTCTTGCTTACAAGATTTATCAAAACCAGCATCTGTGACTCGGCATTGTTCGGATCATCTTCAATTATCCTGCTGTAAATACTGTCGCTCTTCTCCCCTTCTCCTGCTTCAGAATATATATTAGCTAACAATGCTTTATATTTGACTTCCTCCGGGAATCTATTAATCAAAGCCCTGGTTCTTTCAGCGGCCGCTGTATATGCTTTGTTACTTATCATTCCAGAAATCATTACCAGAAACATCTGCTCGTTGAGCGCCCCGGCCCTGTCAAGGATCATAAACAAAGAGTCCGCTTTTGAGATGTCACCCTTTTCAGAATATAGTCCTGCAAGTATTGTATTAACCTCCATGGCCTTAGGGCTAGCATATAGGGCACGCTGAAAATACACCAGGGCAGAATCCTTCTCTTCATACTGTACAAACAGAGATCCGCATGCCATCTGGTACCAGTAGTTATTCCTGTCAAGGTTTGCAGCTCTTGATGCATAACGGATAGCCTTATCAGAATCCCCCATTTTAGCATAAGCCTGTGCGAGCTCAAAATAAGGAACACTCCTGTTTTTGTCTATCTCAATACATTTTTCAAAGAGTGCTACCGCCTGGTCTGCTTTGCCTACATATTTCTGCCTGATTGCTTCAGCAATCAGATAATCATATTTACTGTTCACGGCAGCATCCTTAAACAGCGCCGAAGACACCTTTACTGTTTCCCGGGAACATCCCAGAAACATAAATATTGTTAAGCCATATAATACAAGTCTTCTCATTTTCTTCCTGAATGTCCAAAACCGCCATCGCCTCTCCCGCTTGCTTTAAGTTCCTCTACCTCAATAAATTCAGCCTTTTCGTGACTTGCAAAGATCATCTGTGCAATGCGGTCCCCATTATTAATAACAAATTCTACGTCCGATAAGTTAACAAGTATGATTCCTATCTCTCCCCTGTAGTCGGCGTCAATGGTGCCCGGTGAGTTCAGAACAGTAATGCCGTGTTTTATTGCCATGCCGCTTCTTGGTCTTATTTGCGCCTCGAACCCAACGGGTACCTCAATATATAGTCCTGTGCCTACCAGCTTTCTTTCCATGGGCCCAATTTTTACCTGCTCATTTATACATGCCCTCAGGTCCATTCCGGCTGAATGCGTTGTCTCATAGGCGGGAAGCCTGTGTCCCGACTTGTTTACAATTCTTATCTTCACGTTCTCCCGGGTATTAACGATGAAAAAAACCTGTCCCGCCTTTCTGCAAAAACGCAGAACGAAGCCAGCAAAATAGTGTCTATAAAAATATTTAACAATGAGCTTTTCGTTTCCACGATTCTTGAAAGCGCTACTAACAATATAGCCACAGCTATGTAAATCAAAAGCTTCTTTACTTCATATTTAATCGGGTAAAACCGCAGTCCTACAAAATAAGAGACGAGCACCATTGTAAGATAACAGGCCACGTGAGCCCAGGCAGCAGCAATATATCCGTATTTCGGTACGAACAGCAGGTTGCCTGTAATTGTTACCACAGCTCCTATAATCGTGATCCATGCCCCATAGATAGTTTTGTCGTCTACTTTATACCAGATACTCTGGTTTATAAATATCCCAAGCAGTAAGTATCCCATGCTCACTATCGGTACAACTATCAGTGACTCCCTGAAAACAGGGCCAATAATGACTTGCAGTCCTTCGATATATAGGTTGATGCACAGAAAAAGTATAAGACCTGTTATCACAAAGTACTTCATGGTTACGGCATATGTTTCTTTTGCATCATGTTTCCCCGCTTTTTCAAAGAAGAATGGTTCTGCGGCAAACCTGTACATCTGTATGAAAAGCGACATAAGAACGCCAACCTTGAATCCTGCTCCGTAAAGACCTACTGTTGACAATCCCTCCGGGCCTCCTATTAATCTTCTCAGCAGTATCTTATCAAGTACTTCGTTCAGTGATCCTGCCATTCCACCTATCAGTAGGGGCCAGGTATATGAAATCATTTTAAAAAAAATCTTTTTGTCAAAAACCGGCCTGATCCTAATAATGAACGGTATAAGGCACACTAGAGTAACAACCGACCCGGCCAGGTTTGCAACAAAGACATAGCCCACCCTGAAATCAGGGTTATATATTTTAAGTATCCAGCCTCCGCCTCTTTCCAGTATCCGTGGTGCTGACCTTAAAAAGAATAATACCAGTGTTACCGTGATAACTACATTTATTATTTTCAGAGCACTGAATACAATTGGTCTGTTATGTCCTCTCAGGTATGCAAAAGGTATGGCCGAAAAGGCATCAACAGCTACAATCCATGCAAACATACGGATATACTCCGGGTGATTGCCATACTTAAAAAACTCCGATACCGGTCCTATAAATACGGACACTGCGATAATGAACAGGGCAGAGGTAAAAAAGAGACTGAACAGTGCTGTGCTGTAAACCGTATCTGCCGGTGCTTTCTTGCCGGCAAACCTGAAATATGTTGTCTCCATTCCATAGGTTAGGATGACCAGGGCAAGCACCATCCAGGCATACAGCTCAGTAACGACTCCGTATTCTTCACGCCCGAAAATATATGTATAAAAGGGTGTTAGCAGGGCGTAATTAAGAAATCTTGGAACAACGGTCCCAAAGCCATAAACAACAGTCTGCCCTGCAAGTTTGCGGATTTCGTTCATGTTAAACTCTTAACTGCAAATATATATCTTTGTAGCTCGTAAATTTAAAGAAAATGAACTCGTCCATTCGGCAGGCCCTGCTCCTCATAGCTTTAATTCTTGTTTCAGGTTGCACGGCTAAAAAAGAGACCCCGGTAAGGGCAGAAATAAAAACTACAGAAGGAGACATCATTGTTGTACTTTCAGATCTCACTCCGCTTCACCGCGACAATTTCATAAAACTTGCTGAGTCAGGTTTTTATGACGGCGTTTCATTTCACCGCATTATCACGGACTTCATGATCCAGGCCGGCGACGGGCCTACCAGGAACCCTCCGTCATTAATTCCCGACTATACTGTTCCGGCCGAGATTAATGACTCTCTTTTCCATAAACGCGGAGCCCTGGCAGCTGCCCGTGAAGGCGATAACGCCAACCCTGCCAGAAGCTCCTCCGGGACACAGTTTTATATTGTACAGGGCAAAAAATATGATGATAAAGAACTGACAAAGACCGAACAACGTATAGATTATAACAAAAGGCAGGCCCTTTATCAGCAGGCCCTTGCTGAGCAGAGAGCCTCCGCATCAACTGATTCAATACACCTTAATGATGACGAGATTCAGCAGAACGCCATTCTTAAAGTATATGAGCTAATGGAGGCTTCCGGCCTTTATAAAATGCCTGAATATCGCAAGGAGATTTACCGCACCATAGGTGGCGCCCCGTTTCTTGACGGAGCCTACACAGTCTTCGGGGAAGTTATATCAGGAATGGACATCCTGGACGCTATCGGTAACACCCCCACCGATATAAATGACAAGCCCCTGAAAGACATCAGAATAATTAAAATAAAAATTGTACGAAAATAAACCTCTTCCGGCATGAAGAATAAAATAGCACAATTAAGAAAAGACGTTGAAGAGTTTCTGATCAGCGACAATGATCAGCTTGAGCAGTTCAGGCTCAAATATCTCAGCAAAAAGGGACTTATCCCTTCACTTTTTGAAGGTTTCAGAGATGTTCTTCCGGAGCAGAAAAAAGAGACGGGACTGTTGCTGAATAAACTCAAGCATCTTGCGGCAGACAGGTACAATGAATTTAAGGAACGACTTTCGTCCTCTGAAACAGCACCCCCGGGGATAGACCTGACAAGGCCGGCCATTCCTTTTGCGGTGGGCTCGAGGCACCCTATATCCATTGTCCGCCGGGAGATTATTGACATATTCTCAACGATTGGCTTTACTGTTTCTGAAGGACCTGAAATAGAAGACGACAATCACGTCTTCTCAAAGCTAAACTTTGCAAAGGATCATCCCGCCCGTGATATGCAGGATACATTTTATATCAGCAGGGTGTCTGGCGGCGAGTCTGATCCTCATGATGTTTTGCTTCGCACCCATACCTCCTCAGTGCAGGTACGTGTAATGGAAACGCAAAGGCCCCCCATCAGGACTATCTCTCCGGGCCGTGTTTTTCGTAATGAGGCCATCTCTGCCAGGGCTCATTGTATCTTTCACCAGATAGAAGGGCTGTACATTGCCGGGAATGTGTCATTTGCAGACCTACGGCAGACCTTACTCTATTTTGCTCGGGAATTCTTCGGACAGGAAGTAAATATAAGACTCAGGCCCTCTTTCTTCCCCTTCACCGAGCCTTCGGCAGAGATGGATGTAAGCTGTAACCTGTGCGGCGGAAAAGGGTGTAATGTATGTAAGGGAACCGGCTGGCTGGAGGTTCTGGGATGCGGGATGATTGACCCGAATGTTCTGGAGGCATGCAGTATTGATTCCTTAAAGTATTCAGGATTTGCCTTCGGAATGGGAATAGAGCGCGCGGCCATGCTTAAATACAGGATTAACGACCTGAGGCTCTACTTTGAAAATGATATGAGGTTCCTAAGTCAGTTCAGGGCAGAGATAATCTGACTTTAAAATTTTGATTTATTAAGATATATATTCAACTCTATTTGCAATCTTTGTGAACTTAATTAAATCTCTATGAAACAGCATGATTATGCTATATCATTTTGTGACAAATGTGCATTTGAGACCTGTTCCGTTTTCCGTTTTCTGACGAGGGACCAGACTGACCGTCTGAATTTTGAGAAAGATTGCCGGCACTACAAGAGAGGTGATGTTCTGTACCATGAAGGAAAAAGGATCAGCGGATTCTTTTGTATAAATTCAGGTATTATTAAAGTCTTTAAAACAGGGGTAGACGGAAAGGAACAGATATTAAGGTTCGCGAGGAAAGGGGAGATCATAGCATACAGATCTGTGCTCAGTAATGAAGCGGCATGTACGTCTGCAAAAGTGATAGAGGACTGCCAGGTATGTTTTATTCCCTCAGAGCTTCTGATACAGTTTGTAAAAACCAATCCGGCGTTTTCGTTCGAGATGCTTAAGCTCACGTGTCACGAGCTGGAAGAGGCTAATTCATATATTACTGATATTGCCCAAAAGACTGTCAGGGAGCGTGTTGCAGAGGTGCTTGTCCAGCTGATAATTGATTTTGGGTTGGATGATCAGAAGTATCTCAGGATCACCCTGACGCGAGAAGAACTGGCAAATATTGTTGGCACAGCCACAGAGTCAGTGATAAGGCTTCTTTCAGAATTTAAAAGCGATAATCTTATAGAGCTCTCCGGGCGCAAGATCCGGGTCCTTGATTTCAAGGGGCTTGAAAAGATCAGCAATGTCATCAGCTGACAGAATCAGAAAAGGGTATTTCCTGTACCCGGAACAATTCCAAGGTGTTTATAGGCAATTTCGGTAGCCTCCCGTCCACGCGGAGTACGTTTAATATAACCCTCCTTAATAAGGAATGGCTCATATACCTCTTCTATGGTGCCGCTCTCCTCGCCAACTGCTGTTGAAATATTGTTAACCCCGACAGGTCCTCCCTTGAACTTCTCAATGATAGTCCTCAGGATCCTGTTGTCCATCTCATCAAGACCATGTTTGTCAATATTTAGCGCCTCCAGGCTATAACGTGTTATCTCCACGTCTATTGATCCGGTGCCCTTTACCTGTGCAAAGTCGCGGACCCTTCTCAGAAGAGCATTGGCTATCCTGGGTGTTCCACGGCTTCGCGATGCTATTTCATGGGCGGCTTTTTCATCAATAGCAATATTGAGAATGTCAGCTGATCTTTTCACGATGCCCTTAAGCACCGGCGTATCATAATATTCAAGGTGGAATTTTATCCCGAACCTGGCACGCAGGGGGCTTGTCAGCAATCCTGACCGTGTAGTTGCACCGATAAGGGTGAAGGGGCTCAGTTTCAGCTGCACTGACCGTGCTCCCGGACCCTTGTCAATCATTATGTCAATCTGATAGTCCTCCATGGCTGAATAGAGGTACTCTTCAACCACCGGGCTTAGCCTGTGTATCTCATCAATGAACAGGACGTCTCCCTCGTCAAGACTTGTAAGAAGGCCTGCCAGGTCACCCGGTTTGTCAAGCACAGGGCCGGATGTCACCTTAAGTTTTACATTAAGTTCATTTGATATAATTGTGGCCAGCGTTGTTTTTCCGAGGCCGGGAGGCCCATGAAGGAGTACATGGTCGAGGGCCTCTCCGCGCTGTCTGGCAGCAGTTACAAACACGCTTAG
The DNA here is from genome assembly GCA_035530535.1 of Bacteroidales bacterium. Taxonomy (GTDB): domain Bacteria; phylum Bacteroidota; class Bacteroidia; order Bacteroidales; family VadinHA17; genus SR-FBR-E99. Next base: position 8,449 of record DATKUS010000156.1, on the reverse strand, counting down.
ATTGTCAGTGATACGCTTCTGACCTTTAAAGTCAATGAAGGAAAGCGGCCTTAATTGTTTTTCAACTTCAGCATCGCCGGTAAAAGTCACTTCGTTTCTGACGTTAAATTTTTCGCTCATCGTAAGATCATTTAATGAGCTTAACATCGCTCTCGGGCAGCTTGATGCTCACCCCGTTTATATTGGTTTCTATATCATCGTGATAGGTGATTGTCAGAACCACTTCTCCTTCTTCATTATATTTCTTCCATGTTTTTGAACGCAACCCGTTTTGATAATACCGGTCCTCCTTTATTCTGCCATTCTCATAATAAAGTATATGATGGCCCGTGGGGTTGCCCTGGTTATAGCTGCCCCTGAATCTCAATTTACCGTTTAAATAATAGGCCTTCCAGGGTCCGTCGCGTAATCCGAGAAGGTATGTGCCTGTTTCAATATTATCACCTGACCGGAGCATCCATTCACCATTCCTTTCCCCGTCAGCATATGTTCCCTGTGCAATTATCTCACCTTCACGAGTATATTCAGTATAACGCCCGTCTCTGCGCCCCTGGGAGTAGTCTTCTTCGCGGAGCAGCTCCCCTTCGGGATAGTACCAGCGCCATGTTCCGTCAATACGGCCGTTGCTGTACGATCCTGCCTGCTCCATCTTGCCTGACGATGAGTAAAACTTCCAGGTACCTGTTCGCCGGCTGTCTGCATACGCTCCTTCTGCCATCACAACACCTTCGGAAGAAAAGTCTTTCCATGCCCCATTACGGTTGCCTGTCTCATCGACAATCCCCTCAGAAATCAGAAGCCCGTTATCATTGTAAATCCTTGATCCCTTTATTGTTCCATTCTCGTTGTATTCGCGGTGTATGCCCACCGGAACACCCATCTTAAAAGGTCCGGAAAAAGTAAGCCTTCCGTTATCGTCATACTTATTGACAATCTCTATATCGGATCCTGTATCAATGTCCGTTCCGGTTACCTTTCCATCTTCGTACAAAAGTGTTACAAGAAGCTTTCCTTTTTCATCGTACTCCTTATAATAACCGTGAAGCTGGTCGTTGCGATAGTTCTTTTCAGCCCGGATATTTCCTCCCTGATAAAACTCAAGCCATTCTCCTTGTTTCAGTCCTGCGGCGTCAGTAAAGTTTATTTTCTCCCGGCTTATAAGAAAATCGTTGTTGTATTCCAGCAGGGTGATGATCTTACTCTCACGGTCATATTCACGCGACAGACCGTCCTTGTGTCCGTTATAATAAGGAATCGTCTGCCTTATTTTTCCTTCAGGATAAAATATCTGTGCAACGCCTTCTTTTTTGTCTCCCGCAAATAATTCTTTCGAGTAAATAAATAAACCAACTACAGGATCCTTCTGATACTTAATATAGTATCCGTTCCTTTTACCTAGAAGATAGCTTATTTTTTCCGTTGTATCGCCTGCCTGATCAAAGAAGGCCCATATACTGTCAAGAAGATAGCTGCGTCTTTTACCTTCAGACTTCAGAACGCCCGTTATATAAAAGCTTTTCCAGTATCCGTCAGGCTTTCCATTTCTTATATAACCTTCACTTGAAATATTGCCGTTAGGATATCTGAACTGCTGAAACCCGTCTTTTATCTCTTCAGGTTTTTGTGCAGAGAGGATTGTTGGAATGATTACCAGTAAAAACAGAATTCCTTTTCTCATTCTATAAGCCCAGTTTAGCAGATATTTCAAGCATACGTCTGATGGGAACTGCTGCCCTTTCAATAATTGCCGGATCCACTTTTATTTCCGGCTCTTCAAATTTAAGTGATTTATATATCTTTTCAAGTGTAATAAGCTTCATGAAATTACATTCACTGCAACCGCATGTTGAATCTTTAGGAGGAGCAGGTATAAATATTTTATCCGGTTCTGCCTTTTGCATCTGATAAATTATTCCAGGTTCAGTTGCCACAATATATTTGCTTCCACTGTCTTTGCTTATGAAAGAAAGAAGTCCAGATGTTGATCCTATATAATCTGCAACAATTCTTACCGGCATTTCGCATTCAGGGTGAACAATGATTTTTGATCCTGGATTTTCCTTTTTAATCTTAATTATTGCCTCTATAGAAAACTCTTCATGTACATGACATGCACCATTCCATACAAGAATATCCCTTCCTGTCAGACTCTTAATATAATTGCCAAGATTACGATCCGGGCCGAATATTATTTTTTCATTTTCGGGAAGAGATTCCACAATCTGTTTTGCATTTGATGATGTACATGCAATATCACTGAGAGCTTTAATGTCAGCAGTAGTATTCACATAAGTTATTACTGTCCTGCCTGGATTATTAATTATAAATTTTTCAAAGTCTTCTTTTTTACATGAATCAGCAAGAGAACATCCTGCCATAATATCTGGTATAATTACCTTTTTGCTGGGAGAAAGTATTTTTGCTGTTTCAGCCATAAAACTGACTCCTGCAAAAATAATTATATCAGCTTTTGTTACAGCTGCCTGTTGGGAAAGTGCCAGGCTGTCTCCAATAAAATCAGCTATATCCTGTATTTCCGGAATCTGATAGTAATGCGCCAGTATTACGGCATTTTTTTCCTTCCTGAGCTTATTTATATTATCTGTAAGCTCATTGTTTACATTACCTTTGACAGCATAAAAATCAGTTTTTTTTATGTTTTTATCAACAAGCATACTACTTACATTTAAATTGAAATTTATAATTATGATGCTTATTATATCCTGTTAATTGTGTTCAAATAATTTTATTTTTTCACTTGCAGAAAAGAGTATTAAAAGATTAAAAACAACTTTTAAACATATCAAAAAACATACCTTTTCAGTGACAGAACACCTTATGAAATAAATTAACAACTGTTTATACAGTTTTGTTAACACAGAAAAGAAGACAAATGTAGACCATTTTAATGTTCAGTCCCGGTTGAAAAACTCTTTTAAACTCATTAAAAAAAGATTTTGACGGAAAATTATTATAACAGGTAATCAAAAGTCTCACTTTATTAAAAGAAATGAACAAACTTCGACCGGGCTCGTTACATGTTATGAACAAAAAAGGACATGAATGTTTTCTTTTCTATTAATAATAGTCGGGCTATATTTGCATAAAAATATTGTAAAGTTTTGGAAAAAGTAATAATTACTGCAGATCATGCCGGATTTCGCCTTAAAGAGAAGGTTGTCAGATGGCTTATATCCAACAGGTATGAAGTAAAGGATATTGGTTGTTTTTCTGAGGAAAGTGTTGATTATCCTGACTTTGCCCATCCTCTTTGCGAGGCGATTGAAAGGGGAGAGTACAGGTTTGGCATAACGATATGCGGCTCGGGTAATGGTATTAATATGACGTCCAACAAGCATCAGGGAATAAGGTCCGCTGTTTGCTGGAATGAGGAGATAAGTCGTCTTGCAAGGACTCACAATGACGCAAATGTATGTGCATTGCCCGGAAGATTTATGACAGAAGCCGAAGCCATTGTTGTTGTAAAAACATTTCTCACAGGCTCATTTGACGGAGGGCGTCATAAGCGGCGTATAGACAAGATACCCCTGAGGTCTGATTGAGATGCTTTCAAACTCCTGTAAATATGGCATTCGCGCGGTAATTTTCATTGCCTCAAAGCAGGAGGGCTCCGTAAAGGTAGGGCTGAAGCAAATAGGTGATGAGCTTAAAATACCGGTTCCCTACCTTGCCAAAATACTGCAAATCCTGTCGAAGAGAAAGATACTGGATTCATCAAAAGGCCCCCATGGCGGCTTTTCTCTTCTTGTTCCGGCGAAAAACCTTACCCTTATGGATATTGTCAGGGCAATTGACGGGGCAGATTTTTTTGACAGGTGCTATATTACAGGAGAGAAATGTAACTTCGGCGAACCGGACAAAGGATTGTGTCTGCTACACAATGATCTTCGTAAGGAAAAAGAACGGCTGACGCAGTTTTTCACCGGCAGGACAGTTGACAGTCTGGTGAAGCTGGTACACAAAAACAATAATCTGATTATCTGATTTCTTTCAGGATCCGCCTGACTGCAAGCGCACTTACAACGCCGGCACCAACGCCAAGGATATCTGCTGCCAGGTCGAGAGCTTCAGCCTTCCTTGAGTTTGTAAGCAAATACTGAAGCACTTCCATGAGGGCACCGAAGACCACGGGGAAGACAAGCACGACATAACGGACAGTCCCGCTGCTCTGCCACAGGCAAGAGTCAAGCAACAAAATTCCGGAGAAAAGTGAATACATGATGAAGTGGCCAATCTTGTCAACATAGGGTATTTTCAGAAAATCGCCGGGCACCAGCGATTGGCCCCCCGACAGGCTCAGCCAGACTATCAGTAATCCGATGATAATACTTCTGTAATATCTTTTTATAAAGAGAGATACCATACTTTGCCGTTGAAGGGGCGAAAATAATAAACTAATGCCGAAACTTTTGTAAATTTAGAAAATTGATTTTCCCATGGCAGGAATTTATCTTCATATACCCTTCTGTAAAAGCTTCTGTTCGTACTGTGATTTTTACAGTGTTACGGACACCGATAAGACCGGAAGGTTTGTAGAGGCGATAATTGCCGAATCAGCTCTTCGGTCGGGATATCTTGAGGGAGAGACCGTTGAGACTATATATTTCGGAGGGGGCACACCTTCTCTTTTGGCTGTTGTGGACATCAGGAAGATCCTTTCGGCGCTTTCGGCGCGCTACAACCTTTCCCATGACCCCGAAATCACCCTGGAAGCCAATCCGGATGACATTACGGCTCAATATTCTGGCGAGTTGTTAGCAGCAGGCATTAACAGGCTCAGTTTAGGCGTACAGTCGTGGAGCGATGCCCGGCTAAAATACCTGGGACGCAGGCATACAGCAAAACAGTCTGCAACTGCGCTGGAGGAAGCATTCAGGGCAGGATTTAAAAATATATCAGCAGATCTGATTTACGGTGTTCCCGGAATGACGGCAGAAGACCTTAAGACTGATCTTGAAAAAACATTTTCATTTCCCGTAACGCACCTGTCTGCATACCATCTGACAATAGAGGGCGGAACAAAATTCGGGAAGATGAAAAAAGAGGGGAGGTTATCAGAGACAGATGAAGAAACCAGTGCAGCCATGTTTTCAATGCTTGGGTCTGAGTGCAGGGCTCACGGGTTCATTCATTACGAGATCTCTAACTTTGCCAGGGAGGGCTATATTTCAAGACACAATTCAGCGTACTGGAGGCAGATCCCCTACATAGGGCTGGGGCCTTCTGCGCATTCCTTCGACACCGTGTCACGGCAGTGGAATGCCTCAAACCTGAAAAATTACCTTCAGTCTATTGAGGGCGGCGTTGTTCCTTTTGAGCGCGAGGAGCTGGACAGGGTCACCATGTTCAATGAGTACCTGATGACTTCTATTCGTACCATGTGGGGGATTGACCTGGAACATATTGAGCAGCTTTATGACAAGGAGCTTCATGATTATCTTGTCAACTTATCCGAAAAATATATCCGTTACGGGCTGATGCACCGCAATAAAAATACCCTGATCCTTACGGACCAGGGTAAGATGATCTCTGATAATATCATTGCAGAGCTCCTTATGGAGCTTTGATTATCTCCTTCCTTTAAGCGTATAAGAACCGGCGCCAATCTGTTCTCCCTCGAGGTAAAGCCCAACGCTGTAAGTCCCGGCGATAAAGTCGCCTGTGTTGTCAAGGAAAATACACATTTCCACATCCTGGTTAGCATAATCCACGGCTCTGTTTGCAGAGAATATAAGCTGTTCGCCTTTTACTTCGAAGAGGTTTTCAGAAGATGTTGTAATGACCAGCTGATCAGGACGAACCACGCGGAGATATACTATTTTATTGCCTGCTGAGGCAATAGAATTTTCGCGGAGCGTAAAGCATACGCGCACTTTGTCAAGGCGATTTAGCTCCTCGGTCTCTTTTCTCTTCTTATTAAGGGCCACTGCCGTTACGTCCTTGGCCTGTATGACAGATGCAATGGTGACCTTTGAGGAGAGGTCCGCTTTAACTTTTTCGAGTTCAACATTGGTCTGCTGCACTTCTGTTATCTGCTGCTTTATCTCTGTGTTTTCTGCAACCAGTACTTTATTGCGCGAATTGAGAGAGTCAATCTGAACAATATAACTCTTCATAATGTCACGCATAGTAGTAATTTCTGCTTTATATTTACGTATAAGCTGAGCGTTGGAAGCGCTGACCTCCAGCAGCTTCTGAATCTTACCGCGCTCCTGCTGCAGCTGAGCATTAAGGGTATCATTGCTTGTCTTGAGGGTGTCATAGCCATACATTATCATGCGAAGCTCTCCTGCCAGTGAGTCTTTCTCTTCTGTCAGCACCTGTTCCATTTCAACCATCTTGTTCTTCTGGTTATAATAGAGAACGATAAGAGCAATTAATCCCAGTGTCAGGATTATTGTCGACACGATCATGACTACCGGAGCACCTTTTTTATGTTCCACGTATTCAGCTTGATACTTTTCGTTATTTTCCATTTCTGTGATTTTTAAATTAGTGCAAAATTAGTTAATAATTATGGACCAGCAATTTAATCTCTTGTTTGATTAACTTGGGACCGAGACCATTGGGTTATTAATTCTTTATAACATATTGTTTATGAGCGGTTTTTATGGATCTGTTTCAGACAGGAGATGCGTTGACGATGTTTTTTACGGTGCCGATTATCATTCCCATCTGGGTACTAAACGTGCGGGCATGGTGTTTTATGATGCGGAGATTGGTTTTCGAAGAAGAATTCACAATCTTGAAAATGCATATTTCCGGAATAAGTTTGAATCAGAGCTCTCTGAGTTCCGCGGAAAGAGCGGTATGGCAGTCATCAGCGACACTGATCCGCAGCCCATACTTTTTAATTCTCATCTTGGCCCCTTTGCGTTGGTAACTGTTTCAAGGATAGTAAATATAAATGAGCTTGCAGATTTTTTTCTCGCCCGCAAGAAACATTTCACTGAAAACTTCATGGGTAACATTAACCCCACGGAAATGGTTGCAAATCTTATCTGTGAGGGCGATTCGTTTGTTGAGGGTATTAATAATGTGTTCGATCGCGTACAGGGATCGTGTTCTTTGCTGGTTCTCACCCCCGACGGTATTATTGCGGCTCGAGACAAGAACGGCAGGACTCCGGTTGTAATAGGAAAGAAGGAGTGGGCCCGGGCGGTTGCCTCGGAGAGCAGCGCTTTTCCCAATACAGGGTTTAAGACAGAGTATAACCTGGGCCCGGGAGAGATTGTGCATATTCGCGCCGACGGCTTCTCAAGGCTTCAGGCCCCCGGAAAGAGGATGCAGATATGTGCGTTCCTGTGGGTTTATTACGGTTTTCCCACTTCGGAATATGAGGGGATTAATGTTGAGGAGGTTAGATACCGCTGTGGGGCTTCTCTTGCCAGGCGTGATAATGTGGAGGCAGATTTTGTATGCGGTGTACCCGACTCTGGAGTGGGTCACGCAATTGGGTATTCAAATGCGACCGGGATACCTTACAAGCGCTCATTTTCAAAATACACCCCTACGTGGCCACGGAGCTTCATGCCACAGAATCAGGAACAGCGCGATCTCGTGGCAAGGATGAAACTGATACCGAACAGGGCGCTGACGGAGGGGAAAATCATTATCTTCCTTGATGACAGTATTGTGCGTGGCACACAGATGAAAGACAATACGAGGGACCTCCGGGAGGCGGGGGCTGCCATGTTGCATATGCGGATAGCCTGTCCCCCTCTGCTCTTCCCCTGTCATTACCTAAACTTTTCACAGTCGCGCTCCACCCTTGAGCTTGCAGCACGCAAAGCAATTGTCAGGCTGGAGGGTAGCGAGAAGAACATTGAGGATTATCTTGATCCCGATTCGGAAAAATACCAGCTGATGGTAGACGAAATTGCCAGAAGCATAGGCATGGATACACTTATTTTTCAACGACTTGACGATCTGGTTATCGCCATTGGATTACCGAAGGAAAGGCTCTGCACGCACTGCTGGGACGGCAGCAGCAGCTTTTGAAAATGTTGATAACAGTCGGGAAATGTTAATAAATGTAAAAAAATATTAATATTGCAGAATATTTTAAATGTATTTTTATCCCGCGGAATAGTGAATTATTGTTTTTTTAACAGGCATGCAACCTTTTTTATCTTATCCGCAATTAAATGTTAGCACGAATTAAGCTTAAATTTACGAGTATGGTAAAGCAAAAGCGAAAGAGTGCAAAGTTGAAAGCCCAGATGGTGCTGGAGCTGTTGAGGGGCAAACCCATAGAAGAGGTAAGCCGGGAGAACCAGGTTACGATTGCGGCCCTGACTGAGTGGCGGGATAGCTTTTTGGCCAATGGGGAGAATGGTTTTAAAAAGCATCCGGAGGATAGCCGGATCGCCCAGTATGAAAGAGCTCTCGGCAGATTGCAGATGGAAAACGAGCTGCTTAAAAAAAA